>CAITEM010000377.1 GCA_903891395.1 uncultured Hyphomicrobiales bacterium
GCCTTCGGCATCCCGCCATTCTCGCCCACCGAGGCGCTCACGATGTTGCGGGAATTGCGCGCTTTCCCGATTCTTGAGGGCGTCCGCGGGCAAGCGCCATGCGATATCGAGGCGCTTTGCAACGCCATCAGCACACTGTCGAAGCTCGCGACCGCACTCCAAAACTATATTGCGGAACTCGATATCAACCCGCTGCGCGTCTATCCCAAGGGGCGCGGCGTCCAGGTCATCGATGCCGTGATCAGCCGCGTTCCAGCCGCTGTCTCCCATGCGCCGGTTCAGGGCATCACCATGGCCGCGTCATGACAATTGCTCCGCATCGAGCCGTGATTTCGGGCATCGGCGAAAGCCGTGTCGGTCGCGTGCCGGGGCGCTCGGCGCTGCAACTGCAAGCCGACGCGGCTCTGGCTGCGGCGGCGGACGCCGGCATTGCCTTTCACGACATCGACGGCCTGATGACGACGCCCTTGCGCGTTGAGCGCTGGAACATGCCGGCGGGCGTGGTGGCGCATCAACTGGGGCTGAAGCCGAATTATCTCAGCACAGTCGATCTTGCAGGCGCATCTGGCGTGGCGATGATCAGCCAGGCCGTGCAGGCCATCGAAGCGGGGCTTTGCCACACCGTGCTGTGCGTCGCCGGCCAGAATCTGCTGTCGCACAAGAGCCGCGCCGACGCCGTCAAAAGCATGGCCGAAGGCGGCAGCGCGCATCCCCAGTTTGAAGTGCCCTATGGGCCGCTGGTGCCGTCGCTCTACGCCCTGATCGCGCAGCGACATATGCATGAATTCGGCACGACGCCCGAACAGCTCGCCGAGGTCGCCGTAGCCATCCGGCAGCATGCCGGGCTCAATCCGAACGCACACAAGCGCGATCCGCTCACGATCG
Organism: uncultured Hyphomicrobiales bacterium; assembly: GCA_903891395.1. GTDB lineage: Bacteria > Pseudomonadota > Alphaproteobacteria > Rhizobiales > Xanthobacteraceae > Pseudolabrys. The sequence goes on from CAITEM010000377.1 coordinate 886, forward strand.
ACGATGTCCTGTCGTCGCGTATGATTACCACGCCACTTCATGTGCTGGATTGCGCCATCGTCTCGGATGGCGCCGCTGCGGTGATCGTGACGCGGCAGGATCGCGCACAGGGCCATAAGACCAAGCCGGTCTACCTGCACGGCCAGGGCTTTGGCCTGCGCCACAGCCACATCGGCGAACACAAAGACATCACCACGACGGGCGCGGTGGAGTCGGGCGCGGCGGCGTTCCGCAGCGCCGGCGTCACCCCGGCCGATATCGACGTGGCGCAGATCTACGACTGCTTCACCATCACCGTCATCGTCGAACTCGAAGACCTCGGCTTCTGCCCTAAAGGCGAGGGCGGCCGCTTTGTCGAAGGCGGACGCATCCGCCCCGGCGGCGCGCTGCCGATCACCACGCATGGCGGGCTGTTGTCCGGCGGCCATCCGGGATTACCCGGCGGTTTCTTCCATGTCGTCGAGGCGATCCGGCAATTGCGCGGCGAGGCCGGTCAAAGGCAGGTGCCCGACGCGGAACTCGCGTTGGTTCACGGCAATGGCGGCGTCGCCAGCGTCCACGCCACCTTGATTCTGGGATCGCAACCGCATGGGAGAGCGCCGTGAGCGAGCGACCGCAACCCAATCCAGATCCGGCGACCGCGCCTTACTGGACCGGCGCAAGCCAGCGGCAATTGGTGATGCCCCAGTGCGAAGCGTGTGAAGCGTTTCATTTCTACCCGCGGACGCTGTGCCCCCATTGCGGGTCGCAGGCGATCCGCTGGTCGCCAGTCTCCGGCTTCGGCTCGATTTATTCCATGACCGTCGTGCATCGCGCGCCGAGCCCCGCTTTCGAGGGGCTGGTGCCTTACGTGGTCGGGCTGGTCGCGCTCGACGAGGGGCCGCATCTGATGTCGAACATCGTCAATTGCGAGCCGGCCGACGTGCATATCGGGCAGAAGGTGCTGGCTACGTTCCTCGAACTCTCGGACGGCGTGGCTTTGCCGGTGTTCGAACCGATCGACAAAAAGTCATCGTAAAAGAAAGAGCACGGCGGCAAACCTGCCGGTCAAGGCAGGACAAAAACAAGAACGCTTCTATCGGGAGGAATGGCATGAGGATTTCCGGTCTTTGTCTCGCGTTCTGTCTGTCGCTGTTGGCGCAAATGGCGCACGGCGCCGAAGAATATCCGAACCGCTATATTCGCATTATCGTCGGCCCGGGCCTCGACACGCCGGCGCGGCTGTTCGGCGCCAAGATCGCCACGCTGCTCAACACGCAGGTCGTGATCGAGCAGAAACCGGCCGCGGGCGGCGCCATCGCCTTGCAGGCGGTCGCGGCGGCGGCGCCGGACGGCTACACGCTGCTGCTAGCGACCGCCGCCTATACGATCAACACGGCGACCGGGCGTTTCGCGCTGGATCTGCGCAAGGATTTCGAGCCGATCGGCCAGGTGACTGAAGTGAAATATGTTCTCGCCGTTCATCCCTCCCTCCCAGTCAACAGCGTGGCCGAACTGATCGCTTATGCGAAAGCGCATCCCGGCAAGGTCAATTTCGGGTCGGTCGGCATCGGCACGCCGCCGCATCTCGCCGGCGAGATGTTCAAGGCGCAAGCCGGAATCGACATCGTTCATGTGCCATATCGCGAGCCCGGGAGTGCCATGACCGCTTTGCTGCGCAACGACGTGCAGATGATGTTTGTTCTAGTGCAGTCTGCCGAACCGCAGATCAAGGCGGGCGCCATCCGCGGGCTGGCGATCAGTTCGCGGGCGACGTCGCCATTCTTTCCCGATCTTCAGCCGGTGTACAAACTCGGCCTGCCTCAATTCGATGTGCTGGGCTGGAACGGCCTGGTGGCGCCGAAGGGCACCCCGAAAGCGGTCATCGCCAAGCTGAACGATGCCATCCGCAAGGGCCTGGAAGATTCTGACCTGCGCGAGCAGACTTTGAAGTCCGGTTACGAGCCGACCGCGATCAACTCGCCGGAACAGTTCGGCAAGTTCATGGCGGCGGATACGGAGAAGTGGATCGCGCTCGCCGACAAGATTGGCTTGCGCCTGGCGCCTTAAGCGCCGCGAACGACATAGCGGAGAAGCAACCCATGCCGACGATGCCGATCGAAGGTGGCGAGATTTATTACGAGGAATACGGCGCCGGGGTTCCGGTTCTGTGTTTTTCGCCGGGCTCGTTGCGATCGCAGATTTCATTCTGGCGATCTTTGCCGCGCGATCCGGCCAAAACGCCGGCCTGGATGGATCCGACGTCGTCGCTGGCGCCGCACTTCCGAGTCATCGCAATGGACCAGCGCAATGCCGGCCGGTCGCGCGGACCGATCAAGGCCGACGATGACTGGGCGCTTTACGCCCGCGACCAGATCGGGCTGCTCGATCATCTCGGTATCAAACAGTGTCATGTTCTCGGTGCTTGTATCGGCGTCACCTTCGCGTTGAAACTGTGTGAAATGGTGCCGGACCGAATCCTCTCGGCCGCGCTGATGCAGCCGATCGGGCGGGTTCCGGACAATGTCGAATACACGCGCAAGCAGGTCAAGGAGACCTGGGTGCCTGGCATTTTGAAATCCAACCCGGCGCTGGACGCGGCCGCGACCTACAGCTTTGCCGAACGTCTGTTCGGCACCGATTTTGTGCACAGCGTCAGCCGTGAATTCGTTTCGGCTTGTTTCAAGCCGATGCTGATCATGCCGGGCAACGAAGTGGCTCATCCAGCCCCGGTCGCGGAAGAGTTGCTGCATCTTGCGCCGCGCGGAGAATATCTCAAGTTCTGGAAAGGCGAGGGGCGCGATTACTCCGTTCCTGCCATTCGCGACTTCCTGCTGCGCCACAATCCCGCATGACCGCACCGCTTGAGGTGATGCTGGGGAGTTATCCTCATACCGAGGCCTTTAAGTCCGGCCGCGTCCGCAGTGACGAGGTCGCACTCAATATTGCCGATGTGACGGCGGCGCCGTCGGCGTTTAGACAAGTTGTCGCGCTGAAGTACGATATCGCCGAATTGTCCGTGCCGACATTCCTGATCGCCCGATCGAAGGGCGTGCCGCTGGTGCTGCTGCCGGCCGATCTGTTCAAGCGGGCAAAGCCGCCTGAATTGATCTATGACTCGTCGCACGGGCTGCTGCGTCCGCAGGATTTGCAGGGCAAACGCATCGGCGTTGCCTATTACACCGCGACGACCACGATCTGGATGCAATGTCTGTTGGGGAATGCCGGTGTGGATCTCGCGACGATCCATTGGGTCGCGGTCGAAGGTCCGCACGTCACGAGCTTCCAGGATCCGGCGAACGTTGTTCGGGTCGCTGGCAAGGCGCTGGCAGACCTTCTGCGCGGTGGTGACGTCGACGCAATCGTGACGGCGAGCCCGCCGCCC
>CAITEM010000378.1 GCA_903891395.1 uncultured Hyphomicrobiales bacterium
CGGCGTCTGCGGCGGCGCGAACCACGCATGATGCATTTCGGGATCGACAGCAGATCGCCGACGAAGCCGTCCCAGCGTCCGGCGCTGGCCAGCCCGCGGTCGACCGCGGCCATGGTGCGGTCGAGGCCTTCCTCGTCGTCATCGATCCAAACCGACATGACACGCGCGAACAACAGCGCCGCGCCCTGGGCGCGCAAAGCGCCGCGCGGACCGGAGGCGCCGATGCCGGCGGCCTCCAGCATCCAGCCTTGCGAGCGCACCGCCATGGCATTGAGGGCCAGCGCCAATCCAGGATTGCGTCGTGCCGAACGCATGATCGAGCGGAGCGACTCTTTTTGCGGCGCGAGCGCTTCGAGACGGCGCATCATCACATCGAACAGACGTTCGCGCGGCGGCTCTTCGGCCATGTCGGCATCGCCGCCGTCGAGTACAATGTTGTCGATCTGTTTGGTGTAGGCGCCGAGGATGGCCAGCGTCGAGCCAAATTCGCCCCGCAACTGCGACAGTTTGATGCCGGCGCGGCCCGCCACTTCGGCAAGTCCGATATCTTCGAACGAATGCTCGGCGAGCAGTTCCATCAGCGCGGCGATGGCTTTGTCTCGGTCAGAACCGCTGCGCGGCGGCGCAGCCTCCGCTTTGGCCTGAGCTTGGCGTTTAGGCTTGCGAACCATGACGGCCTCCATCGCGGGTGAATGACACCTTCAATCTAGGTCGGCAAAGGCGACGGTTCTAGGGCAGGGAAGCCGTTTAGCCCGCCAGTTGGCGGGAACGCGCCGTGGCGGCGGCGATGGCCTTCGCCAGCAATTCGTCGAATCCGGCGGGACCCATCAGTATCTCGAGCGCCGCGGCCGTGGTGCCGCCCGGCGAGGTGACGTTCTGCCGCAGCGTCGTGGCGTCGAGTTCGGAGCGATGCAACAGTTCGCCGGAGCCGGCCACCGTCTCGCGCGCCAGCCGCGCCGCCAGGTCGGCGGGGAGTCCCGCCGCAATGCCGGCCTTGGTCATGGCTTCGGCGAGCAGGAATACGTACGCAGGCCCGGAGCCAGACAGCGCGGTGACGGCGTCGATCAGCGCTTCGTCCTTCACCCATTCCACTTTGCCGATCGCGGCCAACAAATCGGTGGCAAGCTTGCGCTGGCGCGCCGTGACATTCGCGTTGGCGACCGCGACGGAAATGCCGCGGCCGATGGCGGCCGGCGTATTCGGCATGGCACGAACAATGGCAGTGCCAGATGGCAGGGCCTTTTCCAGAAATCCGATTGTGCGGCCGGCCATGATCGACAACACCAGTGTCGATTTGCCGGCGTAAAGGCCGAGCGGCGGCACCGCGTCAGGCGCGGTCTGCGGTTTTACCGCGATGACAATGGCCGCGGCGTCGGCTTTGGCCTTGGGTCCGGGCTTGCCGTTGAGCGCCACACCGCGCCGCGTCAGCACCTTGATCGATTTCTGCGGCTGCGGCTCGATGATCGCAATCTGCTTGGGCTTAAGTCCCCGTGCGATCCAGCCGTCGAGCATGGCCGAACCCATCTTGCCGGCGCCGACCAGAAGAAGCGTGCCGGACAGTTTGTTCAGAGGTTTGGAGTTTTTCATGCCGCGATTATAGCGCACATCTTCTCGTCAGGCCCGGCCATGACGCGCCGGCGGTTACGCGTCGCCCGAGGTATCGAAAATCGCGGCGTCGAGCGCCTCGCGGGCGGACTTGCCGGCCCAGACCACGAACTGGAAGGCGCTGAAGTGCCGCTCGCAGGTGTCAAGCGCGGTGCCGAGCAACGCCTCGCACTGCTTGCCGGATGCTTCGGCGGCGCCCGCCAGTACCAGCGCGTGGCGGTACATGACGATGCCTTCCTTGGTCCATAGGTCGAAGTGGCCGACCCAGAGACGCTCGTTGACCAACGAAATCAATTGCTGCACTTCGGCGCGGCGGCGCTCCGGGACTCGCAGGTCGAAGGCGCAGGCCAGATGCAGCGCCTCGATATCTGCCATCCACGTGTAGGACAGTTGATAGTCGGTCCACTTGCCGGTCACCATGATGGTGATCTCGTCTTCGCCGGCCCGTTCGAACGACCAATCATTGCCGGTCGCCAGCCGCTCGACCACATCGAGCGGGTTGATCCGGGGTTCGTCAGCGTAGGCAGTTAAAGACATGACGTCTCCGCATGGCCGCCGGGTGGGCCGAGTTTGATCGCGTGGAAACGCACGGCACCGCACGCGCGCGGGCTGCTCCGCCCGCACAGGACACGAACTACAAGATGACGCAGGGGGTACGGGTGCCTTGACGGCGAAACCGAATCACTAGGCGACTTCACTATAACCCTCTCGATTCAGCCCGCCAGAGGCATCTTCGAGGCACAATGAGCAGTGATTTGGGGGGACGAGGCAACCCGCGCCAAGCGAATCTCCACAGCCAATCCCGCGTTCAAGTGAGTCTGTTGGGGATAAGTGCCGGAGTGTTGCCGGAAAGATTCAGTCGAACGGACCAAATCAAAAACAGTCGTTCGCGGCATTCAGTCGAAAAGACTCGATACCGACTCTTCATGCGCGGTGCGGCCGATGGCTTCGCCGATCAGCGACGCGATCGGCAGTACGCGGATATTGCCGGCGGCTAACACTTCCTTGGTCGGCTCGATGGAGTCAGTGATGACCAATTCCTTGAGCCGCGACTTTGCGATACGCGTGACCGCGCCGCCCGACAGCACACCGTGGCTGATGTAGGCGTAAACCGCTTTGGCGCCTTGGCCGAGCAGCGCATCGGCGGCGTTCACCAGGGTGCCACCGGAATCGACGATGTCGTCGACGAGAATGCAGGTGTGGCCGGCAACTTCACCGATCACGTTCATGACTTCGGATTCGCCAGCGCGCTCGCGGCGCTTGTCGATGATGGCGAGCGGCGCGTTGATGCGCTTGGCCAGACCGCGGGCGCGGACCACGCCGCCGACGTCCGGTGACACCACCATGACATTGTCGAGTGCCGCGTGTTCTTTGATGTCGCGCACCATCACCGGCGACGCATAGAGATTGTCGGTCGGGATATCGAAGAAGCCCTGGATCTGTCCGGCATGCAGGTCCAGCGTCATGACACGGTCGGCCCCGGCCCGGGTGATGAGGTTGGCGACCAGCTTGGCCGAGATCGGGGTACGGGGA
>CAITEM010000379.1 GCA_903891395.1 uncultured Hyphomicrobiales bacterium
TAGGTGAGAAACGGCGCGCGCTTGCAGATCCAGAACTTCGCCGCCGGCGTCACGACGCGGCGGAACACCTGCGCGACCTCGTCGCTCTCGTCATAGGCGCGCGCCAGCCGCATCGTCAGCACGGTGGCGGCTTCGCATTCCAGCGCCATGTCGGCCAGCACATTGGTCATCAGCGGCTGGTCGATCAGTTTCTTTTGAAACGCGGTGCGGTGCCGCGCATGGTGCACCGCCTGCGCCACCGCCTGCCGCATCAGGCTGGAGGAACCGATGCAGCAGTCGAGCCGCGTATAACCGGCCATCTCGATGATGGTCGGAATGCCCCGGCCCTCTTCCCCGATCAATTGCGCAAAGGCGCCGTGGAATTCGACCTCGCTTGAGGCGTTCGATTTGTTGCCGACTTTGTCCTTCAGCCGGTTGATGCGGATGGCGTTGCGTTCGCCATCCGGCGTCCAGCGCGGCAGCAGGAAACAGCTCAACCCTTTCGGCGATTGTGCCAGCACCAGAAAGCCGTCGCACATCGGCGCCGACATGAACCATTTATGGCCGTGCAGGCGATACGATCCGTCGCCCGACGGTTCGGCCCGCGTGACATTGGTGCGCAGGTCCGAACCGCCCTGGTTCTCGGTCATGCCCATGCCGACCAGAGCGCCGGTCTTTTGCCCGATCGGAATAAAACGGGAATCATAATTCGCCGCGCATATTTTCGGCAGCCACTCCGCGGCGACAGCGGGCGTCTGGCGCAGCGTCGGCACCGAGCCATAGGTCATGGCGATGGGGCAATAGACCCCGCTCTCGATCTGGTTGAGCAGGTAGGTGCCGGCGGCGCGCGCGACATGGGCGCCGGGACCTGGCTTCGCCCAGGGGCTCGAATGCAGCCCCGCCTTGAGCCCGATCCCAAGCAGTTCGTGCCAGGCCGGATGAAACTCGATCTCGTCGAGGCGATGGCCGTAGCGGTCGAAGGTCTTGAGCAGCGGCGGATTGCGGTTGGCGGCAAAGCCGAGCTGCACGGTGTCGGGCTGGCCCAACCTTCCGCCAAGCGTGCCAAGCTGCAGCTCGGCCCACGACGCGCCTTCGCGCGCCACCGCCTCGCGCAAGACTGTATCGCCCGCAAACAGATTATAGGGCTCAAGCGGCGGCGGCTGGTTGCTGACCTCGAACATCGCGGCGATCCTTCAATGGAATCGCCCCCGGCGGGGCACGCGCCAGATTTACGCCCTCGCCTCGCCTATCTCAATGACCGGCGTGGTGGGCCGACCGGCAAAATCCAGCCAGCGGTGCGCGTCATAGTCGTAGAGTTTGCAGCAATGCATGATTTCGCGGTGGCGCTTGAAGGTCCACGGCTCAAATACGATCTCCTCGCCGGCGTCGGCGACGATGCGGTCTTCCGCCGGTTCCAGCTTCCAGATCGGAATGCGCGGGTCGATGTGGTGGGCGCCGTGCAGGCCCAAATCGGTAAGGAAGAACACCATCCATTTCGGCACACCGACATGCACGGTGCAATGCACCTGCCCCTCATAGAACGACCACTCGTCGCGGCGAGAAAACCACGGCACGCGCGGATGGGTGTGGTTGAGAAAACTGGCAAAGCCGACCAGCCAGTTGAACGCCAGATACGGCAGCACGATCGCCAGCAGCACGCGCACGGCAAAGACCCCGGCGTCCGGCCGGTCGAGCGCCAGCAGCAGCAACTGGATCAGGAAAAATCCGGCGGCGATCAGCGCGTCGCGCACGTAGACCGCCTTGACCTTGCGCA
>CAITEM010000380.1 GCA_903891395.1 uncultured Hyphomicrobiales bacterium
CAGCGTCGTCGGCACCACCACGGCAACCTGCTTGCCGTTGATCGCGGCGCTGAAGGCTGCGCGCAAAGCCACCTCGGTCTTGCCGAAGCCGACGTCGCCGCAGATCAGCCGGTCCATCGGCTTGCCAGCGCCGAGGTCCTTGAGCGTGGAGTCGATTGCCGCCAGTTGATCCTCGGTTTCCTCATAGGGGAAGCCGGCGCAGAACTCGTCATAGGCGCCCGGTCCGACGACAAGCTTGGGCGCCTCGCGCAGCAGCCGCTCCGCCGCGATCTTGATCAACTCGCTGGCGATCTCGCGGATGCGGCTCTTCATGCGCGCCTTGCGCGCCTGCCAGTTGCCGCCGCCGAGGCGATCAAGTTCGACATTGCTCTGCTCGGCGCCGTAGCGCGACAGCAGGTCGACGTTCTCGACCGGCAGGAACAGTTTGGCGCCTTCGGCGTAATGGATTTCCAGACAGTCGTGCGGCGCGCCGGCGGCGGTGATGGCCTGCAGACCGACGAAACGCCCGATGCCGTGGTCGACGTGCACGACAAGGTCGCCCGCCGCGAGACTCGTGGCCTCGGCGATGAAATTGTCGGCACGCTTCTGCGCGCGGCGCGGCCTTACCAGCCGGTCGCCGAGAATGTCCTGCTCACTGACGATCGCGATCTCGTCAGTCTCGAAACCGGACTCGATGCCAAGCACGGCCAGCGCCACGGTGTGCTTGGGCAGCGCCAGCGCCTGCGCCCAGGAACCGACCGGCGACAGATTGTGCAACTTGTGATCCGCCAGAACATGGCCCATGCGCTCGCGTGCGCCTTCGCTCCACAGCGCGATGGCGACGCGTTTGCCGGATTCCTGCAACGCGAAGACATGCTTGCTCACCGCCTCGAACACATTGGCGTCCGGCGTGGCGCGTTCGGCGGTGAAATTGTGCCCGGCATGCGCGCCGACATCGATAACGTCGCGGCTTTCCGGCTCGGCAAACGGCGTCAGCCTCGCCACGGCCGTGGCGTCGAGGCGCTCTTTCCATTCAGCCTCGGCCAGATAAAGCCGGTCCGGCTTCAGCGGTTTGTAAGCCGGCGTCATGCCGTCTTTCAGCGCCTGTTTGCGCGTCTCGTAGTAATCCGTGATCTGCGTGAAGCGCTCGTGCGCGGCATCCTGGTCCAGATGTTCCAGCGCGAACGGCGTTCCAGGCACATAATCGAAAATCGTCTGCAGTCTGTCGTGGAACAGCGGCAGCCAGTGCTCCATGCCCGGATAGCGGCGGCCTTCGCTGACGGCTTCGTACAATAGATCGTCCGGCGTGGCGGCGCCGAATTCCGCGACGTAACCCGTGCGGAAGCGCCGGATGGTGTCGGTGATCAACTGGAATTCGGCGACCGGCACCAGGTCGAGACCCTGCATCGACATTTCGCTGCGCTGGGTTTGCGGATCGAAGGTGCGGATGGTCTCCAGCGAGTCGCCGAAAAAATCGAAACGCACCGGCATATCGAGGCCGGGTGGAAAAAGATCGAGAATGCCGCCCCGCACGGCGTATTCACCGGGCTCGCGGACGGTCGAGGCGCGCGAGAAGCCATTGAGCTCCAGCCATTCGACCACGCCCGCCATGCCGAGCACATTGCCCGGCGCGACCGACAGCGCATGGGTCGCGACGAATTCGCGCGCCGGTACGCGCTGCAGCGCGGCGTTGACGGTCGTCAACAAAACCGACGGCTTGTCGCGGCCTTTGACGCGCGCCAACCGCGACAGTGTCGTCATGCGTTGCGCCACCACGCTGGCGTTCGGCGATACGCGGTCATAGGGCTGACAATCCCAGGCCGGGAATTCCATCGTCAGCAGATCAGGGCCGAAGAACGACAGCGCGCGCGACAGCGCCGCCATGCGCTGGCCGTCGCGGCAGACGACGCAGAGCGATATCGCCGGTGCGTCCGGCCGCGCCGCGACAGCCCGCGCGAGATCGGCCAGCACCATGCCTTCCGCACCGTCCGCAACCTGCGCCAAGGTCAGCATCTTGCCGACTTTTAGAAATTCAGCGGGAGATTTCGTCGCAGCCTTCGCCATCACTTGATCGTCTTTCCACCATCATGAAACGCGAGCAGCCGGCGAAACACCGGCGTGTCGTAGGCAGCCTCCAGCGGCTGCGCACCGAACACCCAGTCGAACACCTGCTGGTCCCGCAGCTCGAGCAGCTTCTCGTAGTCGTCCAGTTCCACATCACTCAGGGCCGTAATCTGCGCATCGGCAAAGCGTCCGTAGACCAAGTCCATCTCGCGAATGCCGCGGTGCCACGACCGGAACAACAGCCGACGGCGGCGCGGGTCCAGGCCTTCGCTCGAAATTCCAGGTCCACCCGAATTGCCGCTCAAGGCTAAAACTCCAACGCCAAAAACCCGGCGCGTGCCGGGTGCGGCTTTTTACTAGCCGGAAGCCGAACCCGAGTCAGCGGAAATCGACCGGACAACGGCTCTGCCATCCATAGCTGAGGCCAAACCGCCCCGCATAAGTATGCGCGCCGTGCGATAACCCAAGAATAACCTAAGCGAGTATTATTGTTTGATACCTCTCATACGAGGGCGTACGCCGGTTCCTCCACGCAGATCAAGACCGTCATGACGCTCTCCATCGCCCTCGACCGCCGGCGCTTTCTCACGGGGAGCACTGCGCTTGGCCTCGCCGCCGGGCTGTCGCCGGTCTTTCCGCGCGACCTTGCATATGCGCAGGCGCCGCCGACACAAATCCCGCCAGCGAAATGGGGCGAGCTTGCCGACAAACTGACCGGCCCGCTATTGCGGCAGAAAGATACGCCGTTCGACCGCTTCGTGGCGCCGTACAATCTCGCCTACGACAAGCGGGAACTCTATGCCAGCGGCATCGCTATGTGCGTCAACAGCGCCGACGTCGTCGCCTCGATCAACTGGGCGCGCGACAACAAAGTGCCGCTTGTGGCGCGCTCAGGCGGACATTCATACGCCGGCTATTCGATGACCAATGGCCTGATGATCGATCTCGCGACATTTCGTGGCGCGTCGTGGGATGCTGCACGCCAGACGGTCACGGTCACCGGCGGCGCGCGAAATTCAGATGTCGCCGCTTTTTTGAAGGCTCATAACCGCACCATCACGCACGGCCGCTGTCCGACAGTCGGTACGGCTGGCTTTCTGCTCGGCGGCGGAATTGGCTTCAACATGCGCATGCACGGCGTCGGCAGCGATCACCTCCGCGCCAGCGAGATCGCGACAGCAGACGGCAAACTTTTGCCGCTCGCGCCAAAACAAAACGACGATCTGTTCTGGGCCATCCGTGGCTGTGGCGGCGGCAACTACGGAATCAATACGTCGTTCACAATCGAAACGCACCCGGCACCGCCGCTTACGGTGTTCCGATACACGTGGGAAGGCACACGGGCCGAAATGGCCGGAATTGCCTATGACTTGATGAATTCGTTGACGCACGCACCGGACGAGATCGGCTCTCGCTTTTCGATTACCGCGCCGAATCCCGTGCGCGGAATCACCAAATTTGGCGTCAACATCATCGGGCAAAACCGAGGCACCATCGACGGCACAGAACGTACTCTGCGACCGGCAATCCAGACCGCCAGGACTCGTGAAACTCATTATTTGCCGTATTGGCCGGCCCAAGACTTTTTGCTCGAAGCCAGCAAGCCATTCTACTTTCGTGAGCGTTCGGCGTTTCTCACCAAGCCACTGACTCTTGAGGCGTTTGAGCAAGCTACCGAACAACTCGGCAAATGGCTCGGTACGGACGACTCCGCGCAGCGCTATGCACATGAGCCGCAATTGGCCGACATCCGTTTCTTCCAAACCGGCGGCAAGATAAACCGCGTCGCCGCCGGCGCCACCGCCTTCGTGCACCGCGACAGCGTCTGGCTGATGGACATTGGTCTGCCGTGGACCGCTGAAGATCCACCGGAACGTGTCGACGCCAACATCGCCTGGCAAAATCAGTTCTTCGAGCAGATGTGGCCGTACAGCAATCGGCACGCCTACCAGAACTTTGTTGATGCGGCGCTGAAAGACCCGATGCCGGCTTATTACCACACGAATCTCGACCGGCTACGAAAGATCAAACGTCTTCACGATCCGGCCAACCTATTCAACTTCCCGCAGTCAATCCCGCTCTGATCCACAGCTTGGCTCGCTTGCGGCCGTACGATGCCGCTACACTGGCCGCCATGCGGCCCGACATCCTCAGCCCTCTTTTCGCCTCTCTGACCAGCCTGCCCGGCGTCGGGCCGAAGCTGGAACTGCTCTATGCCAAGCTGCTGGAACGGGAGCAGCCGCGCGTCATCGACCTGCTGTTGCATCTTCCTTCCGGCGCCATTGACCGCCGCGCGCGCCCCAGGCTCAACGAGGTGCTGCCGGGACAGGTGGTGACGGTCGACGTCACGGTGCTGGAACATCGCCCATCGCCGCCGAACCGACCGCGCGCGCCGTACCGCGTCGTCACCGGCGACGACACCGATCACACCCTGACGCTCACGTTCTTTCATGCCCGCAAGGACTACCTGGAGAAGCTCCTGCCTATCGGCGAGAAGCGCTACATCTCCGGCACCGCCGAAATCTATGACGGCATGTTGCAGATGGTGCATCCCGACCGCGTCGTCGATGAAAAGGGCTTTGCCGATCTGCCGCTGGTCGAACCGGTCTATCCGCTGACGGAAGGCCTGGGCCACGGCGTGGTGCGGCGCGCGATGGACGGCGCGGTGTTGAAACTGCCCGATCTGCCGGAATGGCAAGACGAAGCCTGGGTCTCGCGCGAGCGCATGCCGACCTTCGCCGATGCCTTGCGCCAACTGCACCGGCCGCACGAGCCGCACGACATCGCACCGGAAGGTCCGTCGTGGACACGGCTGGCCTATGACGAATTGCTGGCCGGTCAACTCGCGCTCGCGTTGATACGGGCACATATGCGCCGCCAGTCCGGGCGCGGCACGTCCAGCGAAGGCACTCTGCGTGCCAAAATTCTCAAAGCCCTGCCCTACGCGCTCACCCATTCACAGCAGCAAGCGGTCAACGACATCGTCAACGACCTGGCATTGCCGCAACGCATGTTGCGGTTGCTGCAAGGCGACGTCGGGTCCGGCAAGACGGTCGTGGCGCTGGTCGCCTGCGCAACCGCGATCGAGGCCGGCAGGCAGGCGGCGTTCATGGCGCCAACGGAAATTCTGGCACGCCAGCATCTCAAGACCATCGAACCGCTGGCGGAGGCTGCCGGCATCCGCGTCGCCATCCTCACCGGCCGCGAGCGCGGCTCCGGCCGCAAGGAAATCCTCGACCGTCTCGTTCTCGGCGATATCGATCTGCTGATCGGCACTCACGCGCTGTTTCAGGACGTTGTCGCGTTCCACTATCTGGCGCTCGCCATTGTCGACGAGCAACACCGCTTCGGCGTGCATCAGCGTCTGGCCCTGACGCAGAAAGGCGAGTCTGTTGACGTGCTGGTGCTGACCGCGACGCCGATCCCGCGCACGCTGGTGCTGTCTTATTTCGGCGACATGGATATTTCCGAATTGCGCGAAAAACCAGCCGGTCGCCAGCCGATCGACACCCGTACCATTGCGTTGTCGCGCGTCGAGGAAGTTGAAGACGCCGTTGGCCGCGCCATCGCCGAGGGTAAGCGCGCCTACTGGGTCTGCCCGCTGGTCGAAGAATCCGAGAAGATCGACCTTGCCGCAGCGGAAGAGCGTTACGCCGAATTGCGCGAACGCTTCGGCAAAAGCGTCGATCTGGTTCACGGCAAAATGAAGGGCGCCGACAAGGACGCCGCCATGGAGCGTTTTGCCTCAGGCCAGACCCAGCTTCTGGTCGCCACCACGGTCATCGAAGTCGGCGTCGATGTGCCGGAGGCCACCATCATGGTGATCGAGCACGCCGAGCGCTTCGGACTTGCTCAACTCCATCAATTGCGCGGCCGTGTCGGCCGCGGCTCCGGCCAGTCGACCTGCCTGTTGATCTACAAAGCCCCGCTCGGCGAGACGGCCAAGGCGCGGCTGGCCATCTTGCGCGAGACCGAAGACGGCTTCCGCATCGCGGAAGAGGATTTGCGCCTGCGCGGCGAAGGCGACGTTTTGGGCACGCGTCAGAGCGGATCGCCCGGCTTCCAGATCGCGCGCATCGAGGTGCACGGCAAATATCTCGGCGCCGCGCGCGACGACGCGGCGCTGGTGCTCAATCGCGATCCCTCGCTAGAGACCGAACGCGGGCAAGCTTTACGCAACGTGCTTTACCTGTTCGGCAAAGACGAAGCGATCAAGTTGATCCGCGCCGGTTGATGGCTCAGAGCGTCGCCAGCGGATCGGAGCCGAAGCGATTCGGTCCGTCGGTGCCTTTGAAGCAATCCCAGACGATCAGCAGGATCGCGCCGATGCCGGTCAAAACGAGAAGCATCCACCAGCCGGTGCGGTCGAGGTCGTGCAAGCGGCGCACCGACACGGCGAGCGACGGCAACAACACCGCCAACGACAGCACCGCCGCGATAAAGCCGAGATTGCTGATGGAATCGAGGATTGAACCAACGACCTGAACGATGACCGAAAACAACGTCCAGTACCAATATTCGGACCGGTCCGCGCGGCCCGTGAACGTGACGTATTTGTTGAAGCCGGCCGTGATTGCGTCTGTAAAGCCCATGATCGCCCCCCATTTCCAAGGCGTCACAATAACAGCCGCCGTGGAACTTCCCCACCCGGTCTGGGGATAGATCGCCCGATTTTACGCGGGGACTACTTTGCGGTGATCGTTGGGGCTGCCTGCGCGGCGCGTGCGGTCGCGGCGAGCGAGGCGAGCTTTTTCTGCGCGTCGTTGTCGGGCTGCACCATGCCGGCCGAAATCAAGAGCGTCATCGCGCTTTCGACCGTGATATCGAGCACGGTCACGTCCTTGCGCAGCACATAGAAGAAAAATCCCGTGGTCGGGTTCGGCGTACAGGGCATGAAAGCCGAGACGTGTTCGCCTTCCGGCAAACTTTCCGCCAAATCGCCGCTCGGCGGCTGCGACAGGAACACCAGCGACCACATGCCGGGCGCCGGAAACTCGACCAGCCCGACCTGGCGGAAGCTCGAGCCGGTCTTCGAGAACAGCGTCTCGAAGATCTGCTTCATGGTCTTGTAGACCGGCCGCACGATCGGCATGCGGCTGAGCAGGCTCTCGCCCCACCCGACCATCGTGCGCCCGACGAGGTTCGCGGTCAGGAACCCCAGCAGCGTCAGCGCGATGAAGGCGATGACGAGGCCGGTGCCCGGGATCGGCCACGGCAGATAGGTTTCCGGCCGGTACATCGGCGGAATGAAAGGCCGCACAAGGTTGTCGACCCAGGTGATGAACGACCAGGTCAGCCACGCCGTCACCAGCACCGGGCCGGCGACCACCAGGCCCGTCAGGAAATAGTTACGGATGCGGCCGGCGGCGCTGGTATACGTCGCCGCCGCCTCGGCGCTTGGCACGCCGGCGTTTGGATTTATTTCGGTCATTGGACGACCCTACTCTACCGTGACCGATTTCGCGAGGTTTCGCGGCTGGTCAACGTCCGTGCCAATCGCCGCAGCCGTATGATAGGCGATCAATTGCACCGCGATGGCATAGACCAAAGGCGTCACCGTCGAGGCCATATCCGGCAGAATAATGGTTTCCAGCGACTCGATGGTCGCCTCCTTGGCGCCCTGCGGGTCGGTCACCAGGATGATCTTGCCGCCGCGCGCCGCGACCTCCTGCATGTTCGACACGGTCTTCTCGAACACGCGGTCATAGGGCGCGATCACGATTACCGGCATCGTTTCATCGATCAACGCAATCGGTCCGTGCTTGAGTTCGCCGGCGGCGTAGCCCTCGGCATGGATGTAGGAAATTTCCTTGAGCTTGAGCGCGCCTTCCATGGCAATCGGAAAACTCGTGCCGCGGCCGAGATACAGAACGTCGCGCGCCTAGGCGAGATCGTGCGACAGTTTCTCGATCTGCGGTTCGAGCTTGAGCGCCTCCGACATCAGCCGCGGTACTTCGATTAGCGCGCGAACCAGCTTCTGCTCGTCGTTATCGGACAGTTCGCCGCGCGCGCGTCCGGCCGCCAGCGCCACGCAGGCCAGCACCGCCAATTGGCAGGTAAAAGCTTTGGTCGAGGCGACACCGATCTCCGGCCCCGCCAAAGTCGGCATGATGACGTCGCTCTCGCGCGCAATGCTCGAGGTCGTCACGTTCACTACCGACATGATGTGCTGCTTCATCTCGCGCGCATAGCGCAGCGTCGCCAGCGTGTCGGCGGTCTCGCCCGATTGCGACACAAACAGCGCCGCGCCATCCTTCGGGTACACCGGATTGCGATAGCGCAGTTCCGACGCCACATCGGTTTCCACCGCCAACCGGCCCAGCTTCTCGAACCAGTATTTGCCGACC
>CAITEM010000381.1 GCA_903891395.1 uncultured Hyphomicrobiales bacterium
AGTAGTAGCGCAGGTGCTCGTGATAGATGGTGTCGTATTGCAGCGTGTCGAGCAGCGGGATGAGATAGTGCGATTCAGAAATGAACACGCCGTCATCCTTCAGCATCTCGACAATGCCGTCGACGATGGCGTGCACGTCTTCGATATGCGCAAAGCAGTTCGCCGCGGTGATGACGCTGGCGGGGCCGTAATCGCGCTTCACCTCGTGCGCGACGTCGGTGCCGAAATAGCGCTTCAGCGTCGGGATGCCGCGCCGGTTGGCGATGTCGCCGACATCGGTCGGCTCGATGCCGAGGATACGGTGGCCGCCGTTCTGGAAGTTCGAAATCAGTGTGCCGTCGTTCGATCCGATATCGACCACCAGATCGTCGGGGCCCAGTCCGAGCAGCGCGGCCGACTCGCGGTGCAGATCGGCGAAATTGTCGCGCAGCAGCTTGGTCATGCCGCTGGTGTAGGGATATTCCGGCGGGAAGATGATGACCGGATCGACCACGGTGCCAAGCTGCACAAGTTCGCAGTTGGAACAGTGCAGCAGATTGGTCGGAAACCAGGGCTGCTGCACCGGCACCGCGCCGATGCGGACCATCTGGTTCACCGGCGGCATGTAGCCCAGCGACAGCACGTCAGCGAGCGGCTCGTGGCCGCAGATCTGGCAACATTCGACAGGAACGCTGCCGCCCGTGCCGGCGCCGCGTGCGATTTTGGTGGGACGCAAGGGAAGAACTCCTTGAAGGACGCATTGGTCGGAGCGGAAGTATCGTTGCGCAACTAGTCAATTGCATCAACCCTTCCGATTTAATCTACAATGATTGGACTATCCGCGATGGCGATCCCAAACTCAATCCGCTTACAAAAGCCCTTAGTGGTTGTCCAATGCCACCGCGCGGCATCAGAGCGATGGGGCGGTAGTCGAGCAAAGGCCAAAGAGAAAAGTCGATGCGCCCTAACCGCCGCCGCTAAACCGCTGATCCGAAGTTGTCATGGACACGTTCCAAGCAGACAGGTCAGCGTCTTATTCAACAAGTATTTTGCTATTCCACTTAGAAGGCCATTCCGTTACCCTCAGGCGATGAAAGCTGTAGCGACTCTGCTTTTTCTCGGCCTCACTTCGTGCGGTGGAACCATGCTGGTTACACCGGGCAATTACGACACTTGGACCTGCGGGCAGATCAATAATCAAATAAACGGATACGTAGCACGCCAGAAAGTGCTTGCGGATTTGATTAGACGGGCGGGGCCCGATTTAGAGGGCCGTGTGGCCAGCGCTATGGCATATAACGCAGAGTACGCTCAAACCCGAGACTTGTTGGAAGCTCTACGGGCCGAGGCAGCAGAAAAGAAGTGCCCTCCTCCACCTATCCCTGCGTCCGCGGAGATATCAGGGCAAGTTGCACCCAAAACTAGCCAATGATCTAACGCACTTGATTCCGCGCGAGCACGCTCGTACTGGCAGCCCGAAACTCGCGCGCCGTCATCATGGGATTGGGTGCTACGTGTGGGTTACCGTCAGTTGGCAAAATTTCAACCCCGGAAATGAGCGTTAGCGAAGCGATATCCGCGCCCTAATGCACTCGCCGGCAGCGCTTGCTATCAGTGTCGTTTCGTAAGGCCTTTGCGCTTTTCCGATACAGGTTCAGAGCAGCTGGTGCTTTGCGCTACAAAACTGAGGAGGTGGCAGAAAAGGCTCTAACATTGATCCGCGATACGATCGCGCAACTGCCGCGCAAGCAGAAGGTCGCCACAGGCGACCACGCCTAATCCGAAAGAGTTTAGGCACCCGCATGCGGAAAAATAACCGGCAAGAGGCGGTTAGCTATATCATCTTTAAAACGCTCAATCTCGCTTTCAGTAGCATCATTATATAGCGCAATTGTGTGGATCAGATCGCGAGATATCTGCACTTTTACTCGACAACCGCGTTGCATGGACCACCCGGTCAACATTTGGAGACCGGCATCCCATTTAAGCTCGCTGTAAACCATATGAACAGCTGGGCCACATTGAGAATCGTTGCTCATTAATCAGCCCTTCCCGATTTCAACATTGGCCACCGTAGGCCAAACAGTTCAGTTACACATTGCTGCGCTTCACGCGCACGCGACCCTTCAACATCGCCATAATCGATAGGCAATCAATTGCGCACAAGCCGCTTGGCGCGGGCAGACCCGGGGTCATGATGGCAGTCAGTGTGACGTTCGGGTTGGCAGCTCAAGTCGGCAATTTCGAGCGGCCGGTGATGATCGGGGTAGCGGAGCGACATCCGCGACCTAGCACAACACGCGCCGGAAGTACCACCATCGGTCTAATTAGGGGATAAGGGTTGGGTTCGGCAGACACGAAAGCATTACAGTGCTACCGGCCCAGATCTGATGAAACAACTAAATTTGGAGAGCATATGGCTACGCAAGCAGGCATTGGTTCATTCTTGACCAAGACGCTGATCGTCGTCTTTGCCGTAGGTGGGTTGCTGACCTATGTCGATATCCTGGCAGAAAGCCGCATTGAGTCGCTGCGCGAAAACATTGGGACAATAGGCGGCCGAGCATTTTGGAGCGATTTCGAGCGAAAACTCGACGGCTTAGCGGACCCCACAAGTGATCTGCCGGCGGAAAAGAAGCAGAAGATATTGCACAATATCAAAGTGCTTTCCGATCGATGGCGTCCTTTTGTAGACGCCGCAATAGCCGCAGAACCTAAACCGGCTCAGCCAGCAAACTAGATCAGGCGACTATCGATGGTCACGCGAGCAGAGCGCCCTCACGATTTTTCGCGGGCCGATCCGTCGGCCGGCGAAGCCGTGCAAATTCTTTGCGAGGACCACAACGGAACTTACCTCGTTCCATACCTCTGCCGCTATACCGAAGGACGATGGTTCCCGAACGTGGGACGCCACTCACCGCAAAAGTTGTAGGCTGGTGTGCGGCGCCGAGGTATCGAAGTCGCGATTGCGGTAATTAGTTCAAAACCGATAGTTCACACCTAGCCGCACAACGTTGTCAGTCAGGCGGCTCCGTTCCGTGATCAATCCGACTCCGAGCAGATTATAGGTCGTTGTGAAGCTTCCGGTGTCGAAATAGAGATACTCGAATTTAGCACTCCAGTTCTCTGAAATCGACACTTCAATTCCTGCACCAGCAGCCCACGCCAATCGCTGATCCGATGTCTGCGTGGTCACGCTGCCAAGCAATGAGGTTAAAGACTGAGTGCTTTTGAACTCGCCATAGCCCGCGCCGCCGGTGCCGTAGATCATGAAACGGGAGAAGGCATACCCCACGCGGCCTCGCAGCGTGCCAAGCCACGGAATGCTGTCTTCGGAACTTTGCGTTACAGACAATCCGCAAAGTGAAGTCACGCAGAGTCGCGTGCTTCTCGCCTTTTGAGTCGTGCCGTTGATGTCGGTTTCGACACCGAGCACGACACGACCTATTTGAAAGTTATAGCCGAGCTGCGCGCCGTAGATCCCACCACTGAGGTCTTCCGAGCCGCTAAGCAACGGCAGGCCGAGCACTGAAAAATCTGCTTTAGCAATCGCGTCGCCATAGCCAAAATTGGCGCCAACGTAGACGCCTCTCCAGTTATGTTCACCGGCGTGAGCAGCCGCGCACCATCCTAACAATAAGGTGAAAGCGAATAATCCGCGGCGCATCTTTGACCTCGCGTGCGCCAACCATTCGCTGATTCTCACAACGGAAAAGTTAACGGAGCAGGAGGTCGGCCGCACTAGTTGGAACTTAATTTGCCGGGTAAATTTCACCTTCGGACACAAGCGGAACGTAGGTAGTACCCCGGCGTTATTGGCCAAAGGGTGCACAAATGACAGCTATTAGAAGCTTGGTCCAAATTTCACTACTTGCCGCGTGCGCTGCGACAAGCTTCGTGTCAGCTCAAGTTTATATGGCGGCTAAAGAAGATTCGCCTCTCCAAACTGCGAGCATTTCGCGTGTCGAATCCGAGGGCGCTTCTGCGAACACAGAGGACAGCACGAAAGTCCTAAGCCCCATTATGCCCACTACTAAGTATGCATATTCACCGCCGCCACCGGTCTCAATAAGGAAGCCGGTCAAAGCAATGCTCGCTTCTCATCCTACAAAAGCTCCGTTGAAGGTCGCTTCTCGCACTGTCAGGCACATGCCGATGCAACTGGCTTCTATGCAGAATCAACCACGTTTGGCTTATGGCTACGCTGCTGAGAATGAACCCCGCGCTGCCGCTATCTTCGGTATGTTTCATTAAAACGGTATTGGTTGGGCGATCTCGAGGGACAAAATTGCATCAACATCTGGGTTTAGCTCGCAATATAACCGAGCATCCCCGGTGTTCTTTTTGGAGGGCCGGCATGAAACAAATGGTTTTTGCAATCTGTATGCTTGCCCTCGTCGTTAGCGGCCCACTGGCGTATTTCCGAACACACCCATCCGATCGATGCGATAGCGCGTCTGCAGAGTCCATTGAGGTGCTGATGGACTCGTGTTTGGCAACAGCGGTCCAGAAATAGAACATCGACATAATTCTCTTGGTCGGTTCAGTGGTCCAGTCTGGAACTCGTGAAGGCGGCTAAGATTCCAGCGCAGTAGGCCACGCCGCGCCACCCTGAATCAGGAGCGCGATTCAGGACAAAGCCGATTGAGGAATTCCGGCTATTCTATGGGGGCGCGCCGGAACGCACGCCCCGCGCGCGCGTGGGTGGTAATGTGCGGCTAAAAAAATTAAGTCGTGCGGTTCGCGCAACCTGTCGCCAATGTTCTTCCGGGCGCTGGCGTGCAACAAAGCGGCCAAGGTCGCCGTGGCTCGCGTAGCGACTTCCCGTCGACCGATGCGCTAAAAGTGCGTCATCTCGGCCCAATCGCCCTCTATTCCCCCGAAAGATCGCGGAGAATTTCACCTTTAACGCGGGCAAATTCCACCGATGCGCGCTGGCGCGGATGGGTCAATCCGACCGGCACGATGGAGCGGATGCGGCCCGGCCGCGGCTCCATCACGACAACACGGTCGCTGAGAAAAACTGCCTCGTCGACATCGTGGGTCACCATGATGACGGTCACCCGCTCCTGCTGCCAGATGCGCAGCAGCTCTTTCTGCAAATAGGCGCGGGTGATCGAATCGAGCGCGCCGAGCGGCTCGTCGAGCAGCAGAATCGCCGGCTGCGTCACCAGCGAACGGGCGATTGCGGCGCGTTGCGCCATGCCGCCTGATAGCTGATGGGGATAGGCTTTCTCAAAGCCGGCAAGGCCGACCAGCGCGATGTTGTCGCGAACCCGTTTATCCAGCACATGCTGCGGCTCGTCGCTGCCGTCGAGACCGAGCGCGATGTTGTCCTCGACCGTCAGCCAGGGAAACAGCCTGTGCTCCTGGAAAACAATGCCGCGCTCGCGGCCCGGACCTTCGATGCGCCGCCCGTTCAACAGGATCTCGCCCTCATAGTCGGCATCAAGGCCGACGACGAGGCGCAACAAAGTAGACTTGCCGCAGCCGGAGGCGCCGACAATGCTGACGAACTCGCCCGGTTGCACGTCCAGCGCGATGTTGCGCAACACCGGAAGCGGCTTTTCATCGACGACGTAGGACTTGCTGACGTCGCGAATATTCAAAGTCGCGCGGGGCGCAAAGGCTTCGACCGCACTCATTTGTTGTCTCCCTGCCACGCCAGCAGGCGGCGGAAGACTTTGGCGCAGCCGACATTGATGAGATAGCCGACCAGCGCCAGCACGACGACGCCAAGCACCACGACGTCCATGCGGAATTGCCCGCGCCCTTCGAGCAGAAACCCGCCGAGGCCCCGGCCGTTGCCCATCGCGTATTCCGAGCTGACGGTTCCGAGCCACGCCGTAATGAGGGCGATCTGAAGGCCGACGAAAATCGACGGCAACGCGCCGGGCAAGAGCAGCTTCCTGATGCGCGTCAGCCGCGACAGGCGCAGCACGCTGGCGACTTCGAAGTACTGGGCCGAGATGCCGCGAAGGCCAATATAGCTGTTCAGTGCCGCCGGAAAAAACGCCGACATCGCCACGTAGATGATCTTCGGCATATCGCCATTGCCGAACCAGGCCGTCAGCAAGGGTATCCAGGCAAACAGCGTGATCTGCCGCAGGGCGTTGAACGACGGCCCGAGCGCCCGGTCGGCCAAACGCGAGGCGCCCATCAAGCCGCCGAGCGCGATCCCGGCGGAAGCGCCGATGGCAAAGCCGAAAATCAGGCGCACGATGCTGGCCAGCAGCGCCGGCCAGAGCTGCACACCCGCCTCGTCGGTGAACGGTAACGCGATAATGCGCTCGATCGGCACCAGCAAATTGCTGCTGACCAGGCCGCCGTGCGTAACAACCGTCCACGCAATAACGATCAGACCCGGAATGACCAGGCCGCGCCCCAGCGCGCCGGCGTTGAACGAGGGGCGTGCGCTACGCAGCGACGGGGCGTCAGACATTTTTCGGCTCCCACCGGCGCATCCGGCGTTCCACGCGCGCCAATCCGCTGTCCATCGCCAAACCGATGACACCGATCACGATCATGCCGGCGATCACGATGTCGACCTGAAACAGCGTACGGCCCCACACCATCATGTAGCCAACGCCTTCGGTCGCGGCCAACATTTCGACCACGATCAGCGCCACCCAGGCATTGCTCAACGCCAGGCGGATGCCACCGAAGATCGTCGGCAGTGCCGCGGGGACAATCAGCTTTGTCAAAGTCGTGCGGCGGCGCAGGCCCAGCACCTGACCAACCTCGATATAGGCGCGCGGGATGTTGCGGATGCCCTGCGAGGTGGCCAGCACGGTCGGCACGAAACAGGCCTTGGCAATGATGAGGTATTTCACCGTCTCATCGAGGCCGAAGATGAGAATGAGAATCGGCACCCAGCCGAGCGACGGAATTTGCGACAGCGCGTTGATGATGGGGCCGAAATAGTCGTTCATCCGGCGGGACACGCCCAGCAGCGCGCCGGCGAACAACCCGAGCGACGTCCCGATCGCCAGGCCCACCAGAATGCGCCGCAGGCTGATCTGGAGATTCGTCGCGATCTCGCCGTCGCGGATGAGGTCGATCAAGGTGGACAGGACGAGAGCGGGCGCCGGCAAGGTCTGCGGCGACAGCCAGCCCCGCGCGGCGGTGATCTGCCATAGGAGCAGCACGGCAACAGGCAGGACCAGAGGCACGGCCAGACGCGTCACCGTGGCTGGCGGAAGCCGTGGAATTTTCCACGCCTTCGCGCCAAAAGCCTTCGCACCCAGCCATGAGGGTCTAACGGTGAGCGATTTTACATTCACAATGGGGCCCGGTTGCCGCTAGTTGCTGGGCTTGGCGGAAATGCCGTCGGCGTTACGGCGCGCCCAGAAGTTCTCCAGCTTGAGTTCCTTCAGTGCGGCGTTGACGTATTTCGGCTCGGCCCAGGCGTTGAAGTCGACGTCGTTGCGGATAAGCTTTTGCTCTTTGTTAAAGGCAATGACGTCGCGATATTGCGAAACGAAGAAGTCGTCGATGAGCGGACCGAAGGCCTCTTTCAGCGGAACGCCGTCGAATTCGGTTTCGAGCACGGCGAGCGGCACGCCGGTGCGGCCCCAGATCTCGAAGGCTTCACCACGGTTCTCTTCCTTGGCAAGCCATTCGCTGGCTTTGACGATGCCGCGCACCACGCGCTGCGTCGCGTCCGGATATTTCTGCTGGAAGCTGTCGGCCACCACGAAGGCGCCGAAACCGGTCGCCTTGGGGCTTTCCTTCGCCGTGTTGTAGATGACGTTGAGGATGCCCTTGTCCTTCAGCGGCAGGAAGAAGCTGCCGCCGTAAATAGCATCGACGCTGCCGGCCGTGATGGCGGCAAGCTGGTCGGCATTTTTCAGATCGACCAGCGTGACATCCTTTTCCGTCAGGCCGTTCTGCTTCAGCGAATTGATCAGGCTCCAGTGGATGATCGTGGCCTTCTGCACCGCGATTTTCTTGCCTTTGAGATCCTTGACCGAATGAATCGGCAGGCCGGCTTTGGCGCCAGCAAAAATCGTCGTGCTGCCATAGGAAGAGAGAATGCGGGTCTGCAGACCATTGGCGCGGCCGATGGTGTTCGGCACGGCGCCATAGGAAGCGAAGTCGAGCTGATTGTTGGCCAAGGCCTCGTTGATCGCCGGGCCGGTGTTCACGAAATAAGTGAACTCGATCTTGGTCGGCTTGTCTTTGAATTCGGCAGCGATAAAGCCCTTGGCGTCGGCGATGGCGGTGATGCCACGGCCGAACGGTGTGCCAAAACCGAAGCCGACGTCGCCGATGCGGATCTTGTCGGGATAGTCCTGGGCCAATAGCGCGCCGCCGCTGAAGGCGACAATGGCGGAAGCGAGTGCGAGACGGTTGAAGATTTGCCGGGTGATCATGATGTCCATCCTTGATGACGTTTAAGTCGAGACACGTCCGTCTTCGAACATGCGGTAAGTCAGATCGTTTTCGGTGCCGCCTGGAATGGCGCGCTTCCAGCCCATCGCCCGCGCGAAACTGCCGAGCAGGCCGGATTCGATGAGTTGCTGCTCGTCAACGGTTTCATGCGCGTCGGCGAGCGGCGAGACGTAGAGCGCGTCCACTGGACAATAGAGTTCGCACAGAAAGCAGGTCTGGCAATCGTCCGGCCGCGCGATGACCGGCGGCGCGTGCTCGCGCTTGTCGAACACGTTTTCCGGGCAGGCGCTGACGCAGGCCTGGCAGGTGATGCAACGGTCGTGGCTGACGAGTTCGATCATGAGGCGATGGCCCGTTCGATGACGTTGGGGCGGACCCAGACCCGGTCGATGCCGCCGGACAGAAGCCTCCGTTGCTGCATCGGATCGGTGTTCGGGAAGTCGAGGCGCCGGTTGATGCCGCGGCTTTCGCGGCGCGCCATCGCGCTGGCGACAATCCAGCGCGCGTTTGCGAGCATGGCCGCCGTCTCCCGCGCGCGCACGATTTCTGAAGCCGGAAGCCCGTCGGCCGATAGATGCGCCCGCGCCGACCGCCAGGCCGTATCGAGCCGCCCTAGCGAGGCTTGCAGGCCGGGGCCGGTGCGAAAGAAATTCCGGTCGAGCGGCAGGATCTCCTGCTGCGCGGCTTCGATAAACGTATGTGCGTCTACGGACGCATTGGGCTTTTCGGACGGTTTGAGACCCGCCCCGCCGAGCCCGCCGGCCGGCCTGTGGTCATGCAGGCGCCCTATCCTGCCGGCGAAGGCTCCCGCGCCCTGCCCCGCCCAGACGCCTGAGGCGATGGCCCATGTCGCATTCGGACCGCCGCCGCCGGATACGGCACCGACGAAATTTTCACGCGAGGCCGCGTCGCCGGCCGCGAACAGACCCGGCACGTTTGTCGCGCCGCTCCGGTCGATGACAAGGCCACCGACCCCGCGCACGGTGCCTTCGTAGCGCAGCGTCACCGGAAAGCGCTGCGTGAACGGGTCGATGCCCTTGCGGTCGAACGCCAGGAACATGTTCGGCTGACCGCGCCGCATGCCTTCCTGAAGCCGCGCGTCGGCCTGATCGATCACCGCATAGACCGGACCCTTCAAGAGGTTCTGGGCGACGACGCTCTGCCGGTCGCCTTTGCGTTCCAGCACATTGCCGTCTTCGTCGGTGAACGTCGCCCAGAAATACATGATGCCTTTGGTGATGCTCGAAAACGCCGGCGCCAGACCGTACTGGCCGGTGAACTCCATGCCGGACAGTTCGGCGCCCGCTTCCGCCGACAGCAGCAGGCCGTCGCCGGTCAGGCCGTTCGTGCCGAGTGCCTTGCTGAGAAAGGCGCAGCCGCCGGTCGAAATCACGACAGCAGCGGAACGCACGGACCATCTCTGCTGGGTCAGCCGGTTGATGCCGGCGGCGCCAGAAATCGCGCCGTCGGAGGCGAGAAGTTCGAGGGCCGGACTCTGGTCGAGAATGGTGACGCCGGCCTTGCGCAATTTCTTGCGCATGAAACGAAGATAATCGGGTCCGCGCAGCGAGCCGCGGTAGGACGCGCCGGCGTCATTGACGGGATAGTGATAGCCCCAGTCGGCAAGTTTGTTGAGGCAATCGAACGACTGATCGATGATGCGCTCGATCGAAGCGCGATCGGCAAGCCCATGCGCAATCGAGAGACGCCGCTTGATGGCGGCCTCGCGCGCATCGGAATGCGGGCCTGCATGAATCATCGTGGTGTTGCCGGCGGCCGTCGCGCCACCGGTGCCGACGAAACCTTTTTCGGCGAGTACGACCTTGGCGCCGTTCTCGGCTGCCGTCAGCGCCGCCCATGCGCCGGACGGGCCGCCGCCGAGAACCAGCACATCCGCGACGAGAGCGATGTCTTGCTCCGTACGCCTCGTCACGTCCGTCATCTTGCGGTCCTGAAAAGGACGCAGCCGCCACCGGCCACAAGACTGTTCTATTTAGACGGACGAAGGGGGGTGTAAATAGAATAAGTTTCCAACCGAGCCATTCGCAAAATACGCGCTGTTTCGCCTTGGCGAAAAGAATTCAAAGCTCCGGATGAATGCAACTTCGGAAGACTATTCTATAGAACTCCGCGCGTTCCCCGCGTCAGGCCACTAGAACCCCGTTCGCCATAAAAATCGTCTAGTAAACAGGGATTGGACGAAAATCTATTCCCGGAACAGAACGTTTCATCTACGGCAACTGAAATCGGAGGCAAAATATCCCGCCGCAACAAACTTAGCTGCGCGGTGCATCAGTGAAAGTCTGCGCGTCTGCAAGTGCCGTCGCTTTCGCCGGGGCTAGACCGCCGTTTTCGCGTGGTCTTTGTCGTAATCTTCGCCGGCAACCTCAATATCTCGGCCAGACTCTTAAGGCGCGCTTCGGACGTCATCGTAACAAGCTCGTTGACGAATTCCGCAGTCGGGCTGGGTTTCATTTTTGTCATCAAAGGCCTCCTGCGCAAAACTGGCACGAGTCAGTTCTACTAGGTTGGTACGGTCACACCTGCGTTGGAAAAAGCCTCACAGACAGGTGGATAAGTAAGGGGATTGATTCACGACAAACCCAATTGAGGAGGTCCGGCCTTTCGACGGACCGCGCCTGATGCACCGCGCGCACGGGCTGTAAAATGTGAACTAAAAATAAGTCATGCAGTCCGGCAAAACTCTGCCTCACCGACGGTTTTTCCGGGCGCTTGCGTGAAAAAAAGCGGCCGCGAAGGGCTTTTTAGGTCAAACTTTGCGCCAATCACCGCGCAAAAAAGAGGTTGTAGCCACATCGGCGCGGCCAATTCCCTGCAATTCTGTCCTGCGATTTCTACTTTGCATGGGGTTGTTTCGTCGCTTTTTTTCGGCCCCTCCCCCCTGGCTCTGAGACTATAGGCCATCAGGTCCATTTCAAGCGCGCGAGGATCGCGCGTCCCATTACCCAGTCTTTGTCGCTCTCCGACAGAAAGCTCAGCTCTTCGGTGAAATGGGTGACGCGCTGGCGGTAGCTGGCCTTGGCGAGCGAGTTCGTCATGTCGCTGGCCCAATAGCAGCGCTGGGGACCGTAGGCGTCGAATACGCGCTGCAGGTACAGCGCCATGTCGCGAAACGGATAGGGTTCGACCGAATTGCCGACCGCGCCCGATAATTTTACGCTCACATTTGGATATTTCGCGAGTGCGATCGTCTGATCGATCGCCGCTGGCATATCGGTGTGCCGCAGCGTCCGGGTTGAAGAGTTCAGGCCCATGTGGTCGATGATGAGCGTGAGCTGCGGATGGCGCTCCGCGATGGCGGCGAACTTCGACATCTGGTCCAGCGTCAGAAACATGACGGGCACCCCCGCCTTCTCGGCTGCGGGCCAGAGCCAATCGGCCGTGCCGTCGGTCAGCCAGGGAATCGTGACCTCGCTATTGAAGGTGACGCGGATGCCCAGCATGCCGCGCTGCTCCTTCCATGTCGCCAGCAGCGCCCCGGATTGCGGATTCTGGATCGGAATGCGGCCCATGACGCCGAAGCGGCCGGGATAACGCCGGGCGGCCTCCAAGGCATAATCGTTGCGGTCGCCCGGCCATGACGGCGGCACGATCACGGCCCGCTCGACGCCGGCTTCGTCCATGATCGGCACCAGCCTTTCGATGGTGAAAGGCTCCGGAAGCTGAGGCTTGATGCCGGGCACCCATTTCCAGTCGTCGGACTCGGCCTTCCAGAGATGCACCTGGGCGTCGACGATGATCCGCTTGGTTGATTGAGCGGTCGCTTTTTTCGACACCAGCGCGACACCCGTCGCAAGCGTCGAACTGACGAACTTTCGGCGTGACAGCATGGTTTCCCCCTGAGGAAAGCTCCGCCATTCTGAGGATGACGTGAACGGGGAAAATCTGCGCTTTTTTCGAAAGCGCGACAATGGCTCCGACGATTCAATCGTTGCAGCCTAACTTGTTTTTTAAGTGCGTGGCTTGCGTGAGGATCCACATCAGGCCCCCTTCCGTGCGTGGGCGCGAAAGATGTAGCCTTGTGAGATTGCCTGCTCCAGGAGCGCGCGTAAGCGCGTTCCAACGATAAAAAAGCCAGGAGGAAGCGAATGAACGGATCAATCAATCGACGTTCTGTACTCGGCGCCATTGCCGGCTCGATAGCGATGCCCGCTTGGGCGCAGGCGCCGGCGCTCCAGCTTTCACCGGATGCCGCATCCGCGCCGACCATTGCTCAACGAATGGCGCGATACGTCGCCGAAACCGAGGACGGCGCGCTGGACCCGGCGACCGTCGAAAGAGCCAAGGCGCTTCTGATCGACGCCATCGGTTGCGCCATTAGCGCATACCGCGAAGAGACGGTGCAGGCCTGCCGCGACGTCGCCCTGGCTGTGCCCGGAGGGGTATCGACCGTGATCGGGACCAAGCGCCGCACGACGCCCGACCTCGCCACGTTCGCCAACGGCGCCGCCATCCGTTATTTCGATTTCAACGATATCTATTTCGGCAAGGAGCCTGGCCACCCGAGCGACATCATCCCCGCCAGTCTTGCGATCGCAGAGGCTGAAGGCCGTAGCGGCCGTGACTTTCTGCTCGGCATGGTCCTGGCCTACGAAATCGATTGCCGCC
>CAITEM010000382.1 GCA_903891395.1 uncultured Hyphomicrobiales bacterium
GGGACGGCTTCGTCGGCGATCTGCTGTCGATCCCGAAATGCATCATGCGTGGTTCGCGCCGCCGCAGACGCCGTCCGGCGGACGAAGGTCTGGCCGAAGCCGACGCGGCCTAGATCGCCCAATTCGCGCGCAAGTCGGCTTCGCTGCCGGCGAACGTATTGCAATCGCAGGGCGACGCGCCGTCGACGACTTTGTTGTCCGGACCGTTGACGCCATCGCTGTACTGCCACAACCAGAAATTCGGCCATGTCGCGTGCAGATGCGGCGTGCCCGCGTAGCGCGCCCACCACACCCGATACTGTGCGAGACTTGGAATAGCGGCGGCGCCCGCAACGTCGGTGAGGAAAGCGCCGGTGTAGAGCACCGGCCTGCGGCCGGTTTGAGTCTCGACCGCGGTCAGGAATTGCAGTGCCTGGGCGAGCGTCATCGAATTGCCTGGCGGCGTGGTGTTCTTTTCGAAATCCAGCACCATCAAAGTGTCGTCATCGCCGCCGGCGGTGTTCATGAAGTGCGCAACTTGCGCATCGACATCGTCGCCGGTGCCGAAGTGATAGGCGCCCCAGAGCAGCCCTGCGTCGAGCACCGGCTGCTTGCGTTGCGCGTAGGCGCTGTCCACGAAACCGGTGCCTTGCGTCGCCTTGTGAATGACGCCGACAACGCCGGCGGCTCGCATTCTTGCAAAATCCACATTCGCATTGTGATGCGACAGGTCGATCACCATGGCGTTCGGCATAGCATCCCCTCCCGTTGTAACGGGACAAGTGTACGCGTCTTTAAAGTGAATGCAACTTAGACGTGCTAGACCGGCACGCGCACGGTGGCGCGCAAACCGCCAAGGGGGCTGTCGCCGAGCACAATATCGCCGCCATGCGAGCGTGCGATATCGCGCGCGATCGCCAGACCGAGGCCGGTGCCGCCCTCATCCTGATTGCGCGCGTCATCGAGCCGCAGGAACGGCTTGAACACGTCTTCCCGCCGCTCTGCGGGAATGCCGGGTCCGTCATCGTCGATCGTCACGGTCAGATAGCGATGGTCGCGATGGCCGGTAATCGCAATCGACGGTGCGTAGCGCGCCGCATTCGACACCAGATTGCTGAGACAGCGCTTGAACGCCGCCGGCCGCACCGTGACAATCGGCGTGCCGTGAAACACCACCGTCGTCTTGTGGCCATGGCGCTCGGCGTCGTCCTTGAGTTCGTCGAGGAAAGCCGCCATGTCGGTCGGCGCCGACTGCTCACCAAGATCGCCACGCGCGAAGGCGAGATAGGCCTCCAGCATGCGCGCCATCTCGTCGACGTCCTTCTTCATCGCTTCGGTTTCCGGCGTCGCGTCGATCAGCGCCAGTTCGAGCTTGAAGCGGGTCAGCACCGTCCGCAGATCGTGCGACACGCCGGCCAGCATCGCCGTGCGTTGCTCGATCGCGCGCTCGATGCGCATCTTCATCTCGATGAAGGCCGCGGCCGCCCGCCGCACCTCACGCGCGCCGCGCGGCCGGAAGTTCGGCGCGTCGCGCCCCTTGCCGAAACTCTCGGCCGCGTCGGCCAGCTTCAGGATCGGCTTGATCTGATTGCGGAGGAAGATGATGGCGACGATCAGCAGCACGGTCGAGGTGCCGACCATCCACAACAGGAAGATTTCCGAATTCGACGCATAGGCCGCGCTGCGCCGCGCGAAGACGCGCATCACGTTCTTGTCGAGCTGGATACGAATTTCAACGAGCGCCGATTTGCCAACCGTATCGAGCCAATAAGGCCGCTGGATTTGCTTGCGCAATTCTTCAGACAACGACTGATCCAGCAGCGAAAAAAACGGCTTCGGGCCGGGCGGCGGCATGTCAGTGATTGGCAGGAAATCCA
>CAITEM010000383.1 GCA_903891395.1 uncultured Hyphomicrobiales bacterium
CACACCGCGATATGGGCCCGCGCGCGCGTTATCTCGGACCGGAGGTTCCCGCCGAGGAGCTCGTCTGGCAGGACCCGATTCCCGCGGTGAATCACAAATTGATCGGCGTGAAGGACATCGCCGCCCTGAAAGGCAAGATCCTCGCGTCGGGCTTGTCCGTCTCGCAGCTAGTTTCCACCGCCTGGGCCTCGGCGTCCACGTTCCGGGGATCCGACAAGCGCGGCGGAGCGAACGGTGCCCGCATTCGTCTGTCCCCGCAGAAGGATTGGGACGTCAACAATCCGGCTGAGCTGAAGACGGTGCTGAACAATCTCGAAGTCATCCAGAAGGACTTCAAGAAAGTGTCGCTCGCCGATCTGATCGTTCTCGGCGGCAACGCCGCGATCGAAAAGGCGGCGAAGGATGCCGGCGTGACCATCACCGTGCCGTTCAAAGCGGGACGCGCGGATGCCTCGCAGGACCAGACCGACGTCGAATCCTTCGCGCCGCTCGAACCGCGGGCCGACGGCTTCCGCAACTATATCGGCGGCAAGAAGCAGTTCATGGCACCGGAAGAAGCGCTCGTGGACCGCGCTCAACTGCTGGCGCTGACGGCGCCGGAGATGACGGTGCTCATCGGTGGCCTCCGCGTTCTCGGCGCCAATGTGGGCGCCTCCAAGCACGGCGTCTTCACCACCAAGCCCGGCACGCTGACCAACGACTTCTTCGTCAACCTGCTCGACATGGGCACGGTGTGGTCAGCGGCCGGCGACGCCTACGAAGGCCGCGACCGCAAGACCAAGGCGGTGAAGTGGACCGGCACGCGCGTCGACCTGATCTTCGGGTCGCACTCGCAGCTTCGCGCGCTGGCGGAGGTCTATGCGCAGAGCGACTCGAAGGCGAAGTTCGTCACGGACTTCGTCGCCGCGTGGACCAAAGTGATGAACGCCGACCGCTTCGACGTTGCCGCCCAGCCGGCGCTGGAGGTGGCGGAGTAATTGACTACCTATTCGACACAGCAAAACGGCCGGGGATTTCCCGGCCGTTTTTTTAGCGCCGCTGCCGGCAAATGCCCAAGAGACAGCAACCGAACTAAAGGACGGCGCAAACCGCGTAAAATCGTCATCAATGTCCGGCCATTAATTCCGCTGCAAGACAGTCACATTCAAAGCGCCGTCTGCGCGTCTTATTTAGTTCACTGAATGACGAATAAATCCCGGTGCGTCACGCAAACACAACTCCGGGAGAAAAATAATGAGCCAGCACGACATTCACGAACACCACGAAAAGGCCGCCGACCACCACGACAACGCCGCCAAGCATCATCGCGAAGCCGCCAAGCATGCCAAAGACGGCGATCACGAGAAAGCCGCGCATCATTCGAAGGTGGCTCACGGTCACTCGCTCCACGCGACCGAGCATCACGACCATGCGTCGAAGAAGCACGCCGATCATCATTCCTGATCGGCTCGTCACGTTGGATTGCGTCAAAGCCGTCCCTTTCGGGGACGGCTTTTTCGTGAAGTGAGAAGGGTATTACGGCCCGCCGTTTTCCACCGCGCCGCCCGCCGCCTTCAGCGCGTCCGGCTGCGGCATGGCGATGACGTTGTAGCCACTATCGACGAAATGCACTTCGCCGGTGACGCCGGTCGACAGATCCGAGCACAGATACAATCCGGCGCCGCCGAGTTCTTCGAGCGTGACGCCGCGGCCGAGCGGCGAATATTTCTGCTGGAAGGCAAACATATAGCGCGCGTCGTTGATGCCGGCGCCGGCGAGCGTGCGGATCGGTCCCGCCGAGATCGCATTGACGCGGATTTTCTGCGGACCGAGGTCGACCGCCAGATAGCGCACCGACGCCTCGAGCCCGGCCTTGGCGACACCCATCACGTTGTAATTCGGCATGGCACGCAGGCCGCCATTATAGGTCAGCGTGATCATCGAACCGCCGTTCGGCATCAGCGCCGCGGCGCGCTTGGCGGCCTCGGTGAAGGCGTAACAGGAGATCACCATGGTGCGGATGAAGTTCTCACGCGTGGAGTCCGCGTAACGGCCCTTCAACTCGGTCTTGTCGGAGAAAGCCACGGCGTGCACGAGGAAATCCAGCGTGCCCCACTGTTTCTTGACCTCGTCGAAAACCGCGTCGACCGACGCGATATCCTCGACGTCGCAGGGCATCAGCATCGACGACCCGACCGATTCGGCGAGCGGCTTCACGCGCTTCAACAGTGCGTCGCCCTGATAGGTGAAGGCGAGCTTGGCGCCATGGTCGCTCAGCATCTTGGCGATGCCCCAGGCGATCGAGTGGTCGTTGGCGACCCCCATGATCAGGCCGCGTTTTCCGTCCATCAATCCCGGCATGGTTCCGCTTCCAAATTCGTGCGTGAAAAAACGATCAGGCGTCGACGTGCTTGAGGACGATCGACGCATTGGTGCCGCCGAAGCCGAACGAGTTCGACAGAACGGCGCCGAGCTTCACGTTGTCCTTGCGCTCGCGCAGGATCG
>CAITEM010000384.1 GCA_903891395.1 uncultured Hyphomicrobiales bacterium
CACCATCACGCTCACCGGCGGCACTATGTTTCTGATGTGGCTCGGCGAGCAGATCACCGCGCGCGGCATCGGCAACGGCATCTCGCTCATCATTCTGTCCGGCATTGTTGCCGAGCTTCCGGCGGCGATCGCCGGCATGCTCGAACTCGGCCGTCAAGGCGCACTGTCGACCGGTCTTATTTTGCTGATCATCGTAATGGCGGTCGCAGTCATCGCCTTCATCGTCTTCATGGAACGCGCGCAGCGCCGCCTGCTGATCCAGTATCCCAAGCGCCAGGTCGGCAACCGCATGTTCGAGGGCCAGTCCTCGCACCTGCCGCTCAAGCTCAATACCTCGGGCGTCATCCCACCGATCTTTGCCTCGTCGCTGCTGCTGTTGCCCACCACGGTCGCCAACTTCAACGCCGGCGGCGGCCCGGGCTGGCTTACCACCATGACCACGCTGCTCGGTCACGGCCGGCCATTGTTTCTGTTTCTCTACGTCGCGCTGATCGTGTTCTTTGCGTTCTTCTATACGGCGGTCGTGTTCAACCCGACCGAGACCGCGGAGAATCTGAAGAAGCATGGCGGCTTCATTCCCGGCATCCGTCCGGGCGAGCGCACCGCTGAATCCATCGACTATGTGCTGTCGCGCATCACGGTCGTCGGCGCGTTGTATCTCGCTATCGTCTGTTTGATCCCGGAAATCCTGATCTCTTACGCCGCCGTGCCGTTCTACTTCGGCGGCACGTCGCTCTTGATCGTCGTCAGCGTCACGATGGACACGGTCGCGCAGGTGCAGGGCTATCTGCTGGCGCATCAATATGAAGGTCTGATCAAACGTTCAAAGCTGCGGGGGCGGCAAAGATGAGATTGATCCTGCTCGGGCCCCCGGGGGCGGGGAAGGGCACGCAAGCGCTTCGCTTAGTTGCCAATTACGAAATCGTTCAACTCTCGACCGGCGACATGCTGCGCGCGGCCGTCGCCGCCGGCACCGAAGTCGGTCTGCGCGCCAAAAGCATCATGGAAGCCGGGCAGCTTGTGCCCGACGAAGTCGTGGTCGCGATCATCGCCGACCGCATCGGCCAGGCCGATGCCAAGAACGGCTTCGTGCTCGATGGCTTTCCGCGGACCGTCCCGCAGGCCGAAGCGCTCGACCGTTTGCTGACCGAACGCGGTCTCGAACTAGACGCCGTTATCGAGCTCAAGGTCGACGAGGGCATCCTGGTCAAGCGCATCGAGAATCGGGTCGCGGAAATGACCGCGCGGGGCGAAAAGCTCCGCTCCGACGACAATCCGGACGTTCTCAAGGGCCGTCTGGCGGCCTATCGCGCGCAGACCGCACCGCTGGCCGATTATTACGCCCGCAAGGGCATGCTCAAGACTGTGGATGGCATGGCGCCAGTGGACCGGGTCACCGCCGCGATCGGCGCTATTCTGAGCCCCAGCAAGGCCTTAAAGCCGGCAAAAGTGAAGGCGAAGGCGGCTAAACCGGCCGCCAAGGTCAAGGCGAAGGCAGCGAGAAAGCCTAAATCAAAAGCGAAATCAAAGGCTAAGGTGAAATCTTCGGCGCGCAAAGCAGCGCCTGCTAAAGCCAAATCCGCCCAAGGGCGCAAATCTGGCCGCAAGGCTGTCACCAAAGCCGGAACCGCCAAAACCAAAGCTGGACAGCGCAAAACGCGCACAAAGCGGAGGTTGACGAAGGCAAGATGAATCCCCTAATACACTGCCTATTCAGAAGTTTGGCGCGATGCCGGGCCCCCGGACATCCGGGGACAGGTGTCGTGTTACGCTTTGCGCTAACCCCTTCACGAGACTAAAGAACTCGGCGCGCTCAAGCGCCCCCGGCCGGATCAAGGCCCGGCGAATAACAGGAGAGACCTTTCGTGGCTCGTATCGCGGGCGTGAATTTGCCCACCAACAAGCGCGCAGTAATTGCGCTGCAGTACATCCATGGCATTGGCGAGAAGACCGCCAAGGAAATCATGGCGAAGGTTAACCTGCCGATGGAACGGCGGGTGTCGCAACTGACCGATGCCGAGGTGCTCCAGATCCGCGAATTGATCGACCGCGACTACATGGTCGAGGGGGATCTGCGCCGCGACGTGTCGCTGAACATCAAGCGGCTGATGGATCTCGGTTGCTCCCGCGGCCTGCGTCACCGCAAGGGACTTCCGGTCCGCGGCCAGCGCACGCACACCAACGCGCGTACCCGCAAGGGTCCGGCCAAGACCATCGCCGGCAAGAAAAAGACTGCGACCTGATAATTTGAATGGCTCGCG
>CAITEM010000385.1 GCA_903891395.1 uncultured Hyphomicrobiales bacterium
ACCCTGGCCGTTCTTGCCGGATTCGACGCGCGACACGCCGCTGGTCAGGTCGACGATCAGCTTGTCGCCGCGCAGCACGTTCTGACCCTGCGTCATCGTCACGCCGCCGGTCAGCGTGACGGTGTTGGCTTTCATGTCGAAAATGCCGAGTTCGCCGGTGGCGGTCTGGTCCTTCTGCAGCACGACCACGTTGCCGTGCGCTTCCAGCCGCTTGATCTTCTGCGAGCCGCCGGGGCCGGGCGTCGCCGCCGGCATCGTTTTGGCGGCGGGCTTTGCCGCGGTGCCGGCTTTCTCGGCGTCGGCGTCCTGCTCGTAGAACACCACCAGCGACTTGCATTTCATCGTGGTGTCGCCTTGTACGACTTTCACGTCGCCGCTGAATGTCGCCACCTTGTCCTTGTCGCGCACTTCCAAAGTCGCGGATTCGATGTGCACCGGCTGGTCGCGGTTCTGTGAAAATCCCTGCAGCGCGTTCGGCGGACCTTTCGACGCCGGCTGCGGCTGCGCTTGTGCGCCGGCAATGGACGCCATCAAGGCAACGGCGGTCAGCAGCCGGACACTCACGCGGTGAAGATTTTTCATCGCTTACCGGCTGCGGGTTTGGCGGGCACGGCGCTGCTGTTGAGCATCATCGTCATTTCGACGCCGCCATGAAAGCGCACCAGATCGCCGGAATCGACAATCTCCAGCTTCTTGGCGTTGAGCACGCCCTGCAAAAACTCAAGCTCGACGGGCTGATCGGATACGACATTGCCCTTCTTGACGTCGATCATCGCCTGGCTGAGGCGGCCTTTATTGCCATTGGACGACATCAAAACGATATTGCTGTTGAGCTGCAGCATTTCGTGTTTGGTGTCGTAGATGCCGGTGTCCGCCGACATATCGATCATCGACTGGTCCTGCATCTGCATCTTGGCGCGGATGTTTTGCAGCTCGACGATGTCCGGCTTGGTCAGATCCTGTGCCGCGGCATCGGCGTTGAATTCATAGGCGCGCGCGTCCTTGGTGAAGCCCGACATCCGCGGCTTCTCCATCGTGATCTTAGTGCCGGAGACGACCATGTCGCTGATGTTGACCGGCAGCTTGGCGAGCATGCGCAACGGATTGAAATAAGTGGCGAGCGAAAAACCACCGAGGATAACCACCACCGCCAGCGGAATGGTGACGCGCATGATGCGCACGGCACGGCTGTGACGGCGCGCGGCGTTAAACGCCCGTGCGCTGTCGCCGCGATTCATGGTCCAATAAGACCGCGCGGTATCCTGATCGGTCTGCGCTGTGATCACACGGTTCATCTCTCGCTTTGATCACTTCGGAGTTCGAAAATCGGGAACGCCCCCACTCCACTCTGCCGCGTGAATATGGCCCCTGCGCGGCGGGCGGAGCCTTAAACGACTCAAGGCCCCTACCAATAACAGCACCAAACCAAAGACTTAAGCGGTAAAACGCTCAGGACGAGTGCGAGAATATGTCCTGCTCGGCCCAGCCGGCGAGATCGAGCCGGGCCCGGTGCGGCAAAAAGCCGAAACAGACCGCCGCCAGTTCGCTGCGGCCCTCGCGCGCCAGCATCGCATCCAGCTTCTCGCGCAACGCATGGAGATGCAGTACGTCGCTCGCCGCGTAGGTCACTTGCGGATCGGTCAATGTATCGGCGCCCCAGTCGGAGGATTGCTGCTGCTTGGACAGATCGACGCCGAGCACTTCGCGCGTCAGATCCTTGAGGCCATGCTTGTCGGTATAGGTGCGGGCCAGTCGAGAGGCGATCTTGGTGCAGTACACCGGACCCGCCATCACGCCGAAGGCGTTGGCCATCACGGCGATATCGAAGCGGGCATAATGGAAAATCTTGACGATGGCCGGATCGGCCAGAAGCTTTTCGATGTTCGGCGCGTGTTTCTGGCCGGCCGCGATCTGCACCACGTCGGCCGAACCGTCGCCAGGCGAGAGCTGGACCACGCAGAGCCGGTCACGGCGGGGGTCGAGGCCCATCGTTTCGGTATCGATCGCCACCGCGCCTTTGTAGGCGGCAAGGCTGGGCAGGTCGCCGCGATGCAGTCGGACGGTCATCTCGCTACTTGGCTCGTCGGCGCATGATCGGGTCCGAAAACCGGTCGCCTTTCGGAATCATGCGCGGGAAAATAATGGTGCCCAGGAAAGGACTCGAACCTTCACGCCTCGCGGCGCTAGTACCTGAAACTAGTGCGTCTACCAATTCCGCCACCTGGGCATTGCGGGGATAGGTACGGAGCCGCTTTCCGCTTGTCAATTGAAGCATTTGCCGGCCTATACAGGTTGCGGCCAATCCTGTATTTGCCGTTTGACAGCGCGTTAGTTGCCTTTTTGCCAAGCCAGCGCGAAAGCGAGCGCAAAATGACCGCCAAAAGCAATTCCGACACCCTGATTACCGTCTATGGCGGCTCCGGCTTCCTCGGCCGCCACGTCGTGCGGGCCTTGGCGAAGCGCGATTATCGCATCCGGGTCGCTGTGCGCCGGCCTGAGCTGGCCAATTTCCTACAGCCGCTGGGCCGGGTCGGCCAGATCAACGCCGTGCAGGCCAATCTTCGCCATTCGGCCTCGGTCGACGCCGCGGCGCGCGATGCCTCGGTCCTGGTCAATCTGGTCGGCATCCTGGCCGAAGGCGGCCGCCAGCGCTTCGACCGGGTTCACAGCTACGGCACCGAGCAGGTCGCGCTCGCCGCGAGCGCCCATGGCGCGCGCCTGGTCCAGATTTCGGCGATCGGCGCCGACGAGAATTCGCCGTCCCAATATGCCCGCTCCAAGGCCACGGCCGAACGGCTGGCGCTGGCGGCGCAACCGCAGACCGTGATCATGCGCCCATCGATCCTGTTCGGGCCGGAAGACGATTTCTTCAACCGCTTCGCCACCCTCGGCAGAATGTCGCCGTTCCTGCCGCTGATCGGCGGCGGCGCGACCAAATTTCAACCGGTGTTCGTCGGCGACGTCGCCACCGCCATCGCCGACGCGGTCGACGGCAAATTGCGCGACGGCACGATCTACGAACTCGGCGGACCGGAAGTGCGCACCTTCAAGGAACTGATGCAGTTCGTGCTCGCGACCATCGAACGCAAGCGCCTGCTGGTGCCGCTGCCGTTCTTCGCCGCCAAACTAAAGGCTTCCATTCTGCAATTCATGCCGGCGCCGTTGACGCTGACCGGCGATCAGGTGGAGCAACTGCGCCACGACAACGTCGTGTCGCAAGCAGCCCTCGCCGAAGGCCGCACGCTGCAAGGCATCGGCATCGAACCGGACTCGTTCGAAGCGATCGTGCCGTCTTATCTGTGGCGCTTCCGCCGCGCCGGACAGTTCAGAAGCAGAGCGGCTTAAGACTACAGAAAATACAGCGCGTAAATGCCGACGCTGCCGAGCGCAATGCGCCACCAGGCGAAGACGGAAAAGCTGTGGCGCTGCACGAAGCTCAGGAACGTCTTCACCACGATCCAGCCGAAGATGAACGAGAAGATGAAGCCGACCGCGATGGCGGTGATGTTGGCGTCGGCGAGTTCGTGCCGGCTCTTGAACGCCTCATAGGCGAAGGCGCCGACCATGGTCGGCATCGCCAGCCAGAACGAGAACTCCGCGGCCGCGCGCCGGTCTGATCCGAACAGCATGGCGCCGACGATGGTCGCGCCGGAGCGCGACACGCCGGGAATCATGGCAACGCACTGGCACACGCCGATGGCGAAATACATCGGCAGCGGGAACGCTGTGGATTCGAAGTAGCGCGGCTGCAGATTCATCCCGTCGACCCACAGCAGCACGAAGCCGCCGAGGATGAACATGATACAGACGATGCGTACGTCGAAGAAGTGAGACTTGACGAAGCTGCCGAACAGCGCGCCAAGCACCGCCGCCGGCAAAAAAGCGATCAGCACGCCGATGACGAAACGCGCGGCGGCCCATTGCGAGAACATGCTGGTCGCCAAAGCCCAGATGCGGCCGAAATAGATCGTCAGCAGCGCCAGGATGGCGCCGAGTTGAATCAAAATCGCGAACGACTTGCCGAACGAGTCGTCGCCCCAGCCGAGGAAGTGTTCCATCAGCAGCAGATGTCCGGTCGACGACACAGGCAGGAATTCGGTGAGGCCCTCGACGACGCCGAGGATGGCCGCCTTGAAGAGGTCCAGATGGCCCGATACCAGCGCGAGGACGGCGGCCTTGATGACGTCGAAATTCATGGGCTGTTGCTCCGGGAAAATACGCGATCGAGGCTGGGAAGAATCATAAGGCCATTCACGGTTTATTTGCGCTTTTGGCGCAAGGCCGTCACCCAGGCAAATAAAAAAGGTAATTATATCGCGTTCCGAGCTGGGAATTTGCGCGCCTGCGCTGGATTTCTATAGTGCTGTTGCCGATTCTTCGGCTTTTGACTCTGACCCGGGATTTCATGCTGACGCTGTTCCAACATCTCCTGTGCCCGCACTCGCGCTACGTCCGCCTGATGCTGGGCGAATACGGCATCGAGCCGCGGCTGGTGGAAGAACGGTTCTGGGAGCGCCGCGAGGAATTCCTGCTGCTCAATCCGACGGGCGAGATTCCGGTCCTGGTCGCCGAAGGCCAGCCCGCGGTTCCGGGCGCCGCCATCATCGCCGAATTCATCGAGGAAACCCGCGACGTCCACGCCGGCCGCGAGCCGTTGCTGCCGGCGTCGCCGGGGCAGCGCGTCGAGGTGCGGCGGCTGGCGAGCTGGTTCAACGACAAATTCCACGCCGAGGTCAGCGGGCCGCTGGTCCTCGAACGCGTGTTCAAGCGCCATATGACGCTGGAGCAAGGCGGCGGGCCGCCCGATACCGAGTCGATGCGCGCCGCGCGCATCAATATCCGCTATCATCT
>CAITEM010000386.1 GCA_903891395.1 uncultured Hyphomicrobiales bacterium
CCGTCATCGGCGTCGCCACGGCCATCGACAGCATGATCGCCAAGGGCACGGTCGCGCCCGGCAGCCGCACCGACCTCGCGCAGGTTCTCATCTACATGGCGGTGCGCGCCGGCACGCCGAAGCCCGACATCGCCACCACCGGCGCGTTCAAGCAGGCGCTGCTCGCGGCCAAATCCATCGCCTATTCCGACAGCGCCAGCGGCACCTACATCTCGACCGAGATGTTCAAGGCACTCGGCATCGAGGATCAGGTCAAAGGCAAAAGCCGCATGATCCCGGCAGAGCCCGTCGGCCGTGTCGTCGCGCGCGGCGAGGCCGAGGTCGGTTTCCAACCCTTGAGCGCGTTGCGGCCGGTCGCCGGTATCGACGTTGTCGGACCGATGCCGCCGGAAGTGCAGCGGCCGACGATTTATGCCGCCGGCATCGCCGCCAACGCGAAGGAACCGGCCGCCGCCAAGGCGCTGGTCGCTTTCCTGACATCGCCTGCCGCCATCGACGCGGTCAAGAAATCCGGTATGGACCCGATCGCCAGGCGCTAACCGTCACCGCCAAGCCTTGTATGCGTCATTGGAGTCCGGCTTCAATGCGGTGCTGGGGGGAGAGAATTCGTACGATGTTCGGCGTCAAAGTGCTGCGGCTGGTTCTCGGGATAGGCTTTGGGTGTTGGGCGCTGCCCTGCTTCGCCGCCGAGGGCACTACTGCGGCCGGTCCCATCGGCGGTCCGGACATACGCTCGGCGTTTCTGCCACGGCCGGGACTCTACGGTGCGTTTATCAGCCTCGGCACCACGACCGATCAGGTCAGAGACGGCTCAGGTCATCCGCGGGCCGGACTGGATGCGGTCGGCATCCAGGCGATCACCGCGGGCGCGGCGCTGTTATATGTGCCGGACCTCGACCTGTTCGGCGGCTCGATCGGCTTCGCGGGCGTGTTCGGCGGCGGATTGATATGCGGGCAAATCGTTTCCACGAAACCGTCACGCTGCCAGTCCGGTTTCGGCGACTCTTATGTCGAAATGTCCTGGTCGCGCTTTTTCGGCGTCACACGGCCGGCGCGCGAAAAAGGTGCGTTCGGCATCAGACAGGGCCTGGCAATCTCTGCGGGCCTCGGCGGCGTGCTGCCGTCCGG
The DNA here is from genome assembly GCA_903891395.1 of uncultured Hyphomicrobiales bacterium. Classification (GTDB taxonomy): domain Bacteria; phylum Pseudomonadota; class Alphaproteobacteria; order Rhizobiales; family Xanthobacteraceae; genus Pseudolabrys. The sequence goes on from CAITEM010000386.1 coordinate 1,129, forward strand.
CCAATACAATCCGGCCACTCAGGCCAGCAACGGCGTCACCGTCGGCAAGAATATCTGGGACATCGCGCCAACGGTCGCCTTCACCTACACCACGCCGCCGCTGATCGCGGACGGCACCGAGTTCAGCACCAAAATTTACCTGAACAACTACCTCACCAATTCAGCCACCGACTACAAATCCGGCTCGCTGGTCGATGTTGAATTCGCCATTTCGGAGCATATCGGGCGCTGGCAGGTCGGCGCCGCCGGATATTATCTCCGCCAGATTGCCGACGACCGGCAATACGGAATCCCGATAGCGCCCGACGGCCGGCGGGTCGAAGTTCTGAGCCTCGGTGGCGTCGCCGATTACGCCATGGCCGACATCGACGCTAGCATCAAACTCAAGCTGAGAAGCACGGTGTTTGCTTACAACTCCGCCACGGCGCAGACTTTCATTCTCACCTTCGCCAAGAAATTGTACTAAAATCCGGCGTGTTGCAGAATCGAATGGATCAGCCGCCATGAAAATTCTCGTCATCGTCCTGGCCGTCTTTCTCGCCCCCGCCGTGGCTCACGCGGAAGACAACAAGCTCGTCGGCAAATGGGAGTCGGTGGACCAGCCTGGAAAACTCGCCGAATTCGATGCCGACGGCGTGTTCATGTACGTCTACGCACCGCAAACGGTGCTGCAGATCGCGTGGAAGGCCGGCTGGTTCAGCAAAGTGACGCTGAGCATGGCGAACGGGGCCAATCCGCACAGTTGCCGCTACGCCATCGACGGCGACGAACTGACGCTCGACGACGGCGCCGGCAACTCCTGCCTGCCGCACGTCAAGATGGCGCAGCAGTTCAAGCGCGCGAAATAGCGCCTACTGCTCGAGCTTGATGTTGGCCGCCTTGATGACGCCGCCCCAGCGCTCGACCTCCTCGTGCATGTATTTCGACGCCCGTTGCGGCGAGCCGCCGTACACGTCGGCCGACAGGTTTTTCAGCTTGGTTACGATGTCGGGCTGCTTCAGCGCCTCGTTGACGTCGGCGTTGATCTTGTCGACGATCGCCTGCGGTGTCTTCGGCGGCGCGACGATGGCGTACCACGCCGCCGATTCAAATCCCGGCAACGTCTCCGCGATCGTCGGCACGTTCGGTAAATCGGGCATGCGTTGCGCCGACGCCACCGCCAGAAGCTTGAGCTTGCCGGCGTTCACCATCGGCAGCGAGACACCGAGATTGTCGAACATCACGTCGACGTCGCCGGCGAGCAGGCCCTGCAACGCCGGTGCCGAGCCACGATAGGGAATGTTGCGCAGCTTCACCTTGGCCATCAACTGGAACAGCTCGGAGGTGAGATGCGAGGTGGTGCCGTTGCCTTGCGTCGCCGCCGTCACCTTTTCCGGATTTTGTTTCAGATAAGCGATCAGCTCCGGCACGCTGTTGGCCTTGATCTTGTCCGGGTTGACGAACAGGCCGCTCGGTACATGCGCCATCACCGAGATCGGCGCGAACTGCATCGGGTCAAAGCCGAGCTTGGGATAGAGATTCTGGTTGGTGACCAGCGGCGGCGGCGGTGACGACAGCAGCGTGTAGCCGTCGGGCAGCGCGCGATAGACCAGCTCAGCGCCGATATTGCCGGCGGCGCCGGTGTGGTTCTCGATGATGACGGTCTGGCCCCATTTTCGCGACAGGAAATCTGCGACCAGCCGCGGCACGGCGTCGGCGGTACCGCCGGCGGGGAACGGGACGATGATCTTGACCGGCCGGTCGGGGTAGTTCTGCGCCTGCGCGGAGACGGCAAAGCCGGCCGCCCCGGTCAACCCAAGCGCCAGCATTATTAAAGAGCGTGGCAAAATGCCCGCTTCAGCCAAACGATTGCGCATCGAGTTCCCCCTTATCCCGCCGCTTGTCTCGCGGCTTTCGTGCTACGACGGCAGAATAGCTTGAAACCGGCGCGCGGCCGAAGCAATTTCGGCACCGGCAAACCAAGGTGTGACGATGGTTGAGAAACGGCCCAGTGTCGTGATTGTCGGCGGCGGCATCGGCGGCCTGTTCACAGCCAATGCGCTGATCGCGCAAGGGCTTGAGGTCGCGGTCTACGAGCAGGCCCCGGCGCTCGGCGAAATCGGCGCCGGCGTGTTCATCACGCCCAACTCGGCGCGCCAGTTGCAGCGCGTGGGCCTAGGACCCGCGGTGGAGAAATTCGGCGCCCGGGTCGGCGCCGGGTCGCAGTATTTTCGTCACGACGGCGCGTCGATCGCGCCGGTGCAGGTCACCGACTCGTCCGGCTGGAACGCCACCTTCGGCATGCACCGCGCCGATCTCGTCGATCTGCTCGCCGCCGGCCTGCCCGCCGGCGTGGTGCGCACGGGAAAACGCGGCGTCGGCTTCGCGCAGCACGGCGATGTCGCGTGCGTGACCTTCGCCGACGGCAGCACCGCCGAGGCCGACATCGTCGTCGCCGCCGACGGCATCCACTCCGAGCTGCGGCATTATGTGGTGCCGCCATCGCGGCCCGTGTTCCACGGTTCGGTCGCCTATCGCGGCGTGCTGCCGCATGCGCTCTTACCGGATTGGCCCACCGACGCCTGGCTGATGTGGCTCGGCAAGGGCAAGCACTTCCTGACTTTCCCGGTGCGCGCCGGCGAGCTCATCAATTATGTCGGCTTCGTTCCGGCCGATCAGGAAATGAAAGAGTCCTGGTCGGCGCCCGGCGACCCGGACGTGCTGCGGGCCGAATTCGCCGGCTGGGACCCGCGCATCGAGCGCGTGCTCGGTGAAGTGCAAAAGACCTTCCGCTGGGCGCTGTACGACCGCGAACCGTTGCCGCTGTGGACCAAAGGCCGCCTGACGCTGCTCGGCGATGCCGCGCATCCGATGCTGCCGCATCTTGGCCAGGGCGCCAATCAATCGATCGAGGACGGCATGGCGCTGGCGACGATATTGGCCGGCGCCACCGTTTCCACCGCGCCGGCGGCGCTGCTGGCTTACGAAAAATTGCGCCGCGAGCGCGTCGCGGCGGTGCAGCGCGGCGCCCGCGAGAACGGCATGCGTTACGACTCGTCCTACTCCGACCTCGGCGTGCGCGACGCCGAAATCACCGCGCACGCCCAGTTCCGCAAAAAACTCTATGACCACGACGTTGTGCCGGAAGCGCAAGCCGCCGCGATGGCGCTGACGTGATGGCTTACCGAACCATCGGCGCAGTGTTGCTGCTGGCGGCCTTCGTGGCCTCCGCGCGCGCGCAGGACATTCGCGGCATGGAAGTCTGTACCGCCGAAAAGCAGATGGACCGGCGCACCGGCTGCCTGCAGGCCAATGTCGAATTCCTGCAGCAGGAACTGGCCAAGCTCAAGCGCGAGACGCAGGCGCAACTCGCCGCCGCCAAAGCGGACGCCAAAGTGCAGAGCGACTCGCTCAAGGCGTCGCTGACCCGGCTGGAGGCCGAACTGGCGCAGTTGAAATCGAAACCCGACCCGAAGCTGGAAAAGAAATGATCGCCGTTGCGCGCCGCCGCGGCCTCACCTTAAACTGACAATTCGCCGAGTCTGAGCTGCCTAAGGAGTTCCGATGAAACTACGTCCGGTGATTGTTCTCGCGGCGCTGGCCCTTTCGCTCGGCGCTTGCGCCGGCGTCAGCGGCCCGGTCGGCAACGACAGCGGCGGCATCATCCCGTGGTCGGCGGAGGCCGAGTTCAACAAGCTCGACATCGCGCAGGCCAATTGCAGCCGCTACAACACCTATGCGGTGATCACCAGCGTGGTGCGGGGTTACGGCAACTACATCGCCTATCGCTGCCAATGGTATCCGCCGCATCGCGGCCGGGCCTGGCGCCACCGCTAACGCGGCGTCTTACGGTTTTGCCGGCGGAATTTGGCGCGGGCCGCTCTTGGCGCCCGGCTTATCGTCGTGGCTGAAATACGACAGACTGAGAATGACGCCGATCAGCACCATCAGGACTGCGAGCTTGGGCTCCATCGTCACGCCTCCTCGGCGTTGCCGCTACCAGCGATAATTCAGTCCGACGCGCGCCAGGTCATCGGTGATCGGCACCTTCAGCGACGACGTGCCCGATGCCGCGCCCATGAAGGTCGCGGTGCCGAGATCGGCGTGCAGATATTCGAGCTTGGCGCTCCAATTCTGCGTGATGCCGTATTCGACGCCAGCGCCCGCGGTCCAGCCGGTCTTGGTGCTCGAACTGGTGCCGGTCGGCTGTGTCGCGCGGATGTCGCCATAGGCGACGCCGCCGGTGATGTACGGCAGCCAGCGATCGAAGGCGTAGCCGATACGCGCGCGCGTCGTGCCGAGCCAACTCTGTTGTGTCTGGCACGAACCGCCGCCGTCGGTGGCGCAGACGCCGCCGGACCCGGTGCTGCCTTTGGCATTCATCCAGTTCATGTCGGTCTCGACGCCGAGCACGGCGGAGCCGACCTGCCAGTTGTAGCCGAGTTGCCCGCCGAGCGTGCCGCCCGACGTGCTGAAGCGGTTTGAATCGGTGCCGACCGCCGCGTCGCTCCAACTGGAGCGCCCGCCGCCGTAGCCGCCGTTGATACCGATATAAAATCCGGTCCAATCAAAACTTTTCATCGCCGGCTGATAGGCCTGCGCCGGCGGACGCGCCGCAATGTCGGCGGCCTGCGCCAACGCCGTCGCCATAAAGGCGACCGCTGCAGCGAGAGCGAAAGTGACGGAGCGATTCATCAAGGGATTCCCGAATACGCGGATCAACGCGCGGGCATCCAAAAGGCTCCGTGTGTTCATATTATGGATTAAAGTTCCGTCATGAACGGCCGCAAAAGCACGCCCGGCCAAGCACTTGCGACAGACCCTCGGTAATAGCGGCGAAAAGCCGCTAGAATTCGGCCCGTTAGGGGAAAAGTTACGCAACAAATACTTTCGTCACGAGACAGCGCCTAATAATCCAGCAGTTGGGGCTTAGCGTTCGGGGGAAATCCGATGTCGCTTAACTATGACTCCACGGTTGATTGGGTCCGTTCGCTTTACGACCGCAGCATCAAAACGCCATCGGTGCTCGACACGACCCGTTATTTCCCCAATGCGAAAAATTTTACCGAGCGCTGGCGCGAGATTCGCGACGAAGCGCTTGCGGCCGACTTGCAGAAAGTCCCGCGCTTTCACGAACTGATGGAGGCGCAACGCGACATCTCGGACAATGACGGCCGCGATTGGCGCATGTTGATCCTCAAGGCCTATGGCGTGGCGATGCCGCAGAACCTGGCGCGCTTTCCGCGCATCGCCGCGCTGCTGGACCGAACGCCGGAAGCGGTGTCCTGCGTGTTGTCGCTTTTGGCGCCGGGCAAGCACATTCCTGTTCATCGCGGCCCGTTTCGCGGCATCATGCGGTTTCACCTGATGCTGTCGATGCCGACGGACGAAACCGGACGTCCGGCCTGCGTGATGGAAATCGACGGCGTGCCCTTTCGGCTAGCCGAAGGCGCATCGCTGCTGTGGGACGACACCTACCCGCACGAGGTTTGGAATCGCAGCGGCGAACCGCGCATCGCGCTGTTGCTCGATGTCGCCCGCCCCGGCATGCCGCTCCATCTGAAAATTGTATCGCGCGTTTTCATGGCCGCGGCCCAATTATGGATGCGGCTGACCGGAGCGACGTATAGCGGCTGACGCCGGGTGCGGCGGCGCCCTGATTCTTTATGACGTCTTTAGACGAATCAACGGCGGACGCTGGCATATTGATCGAAGGGGGACGCGCAAATTCATTTGGCAATATCCCAACATGATGCTCGTCAGATCGCTGCCAGGATTATTTGCGGGGCTTGTAGTCGTCATCGTCATTCCGAACGCCGCGCTGGCGGACGAATGGCAATACTGCATCGCCCCGAACCACCAGGAACATACAATTTATATGTCCGGGACGTTTCGCAGCCTTGCCCCCGGAACGGCTGACAGTTCTTTCGAGAAAGTTCTGAACCGGACCGGACTGCGTTACGACGTCGTCCAGTGCCCGCGGGCCGACAACGAAACCGCGATCATGGACATGATGCAGTACGCGGTCACCTATAACAAAAGAGGCGGCAACAAAATAATCTACGTCGATTGGCGGCCGGACAGTTGACGTCGCGGTCGCACGCATGCCGCCGAACAAGGCTCATCACTTTTATCAAGGCAGCGGCGCCACGGCGGCGGTAAACACGCCGACCTCATCATAGGGCGGATGGGGTTCGCCGTCCTGCGTCGCCGCCAATGCGGTCGAGGCTTGGCCATGGTCGAACTTCAATTCGGCGGTGACAATCAGCGACAGCACCAAGGCTCCGATGCAATAGCAGTAGAAGTGGAAGAGCACGGTGCCGGTGTCCGTCGGGTCGGCTGGCTCAGCGCGGGTGCGGCGTCGCGGCGGCAGGTTGGTGGGCATCGGGATCTCCAAAGAGACTTCCCTTGCAAGAACCAGTCCCAATGGCCGGCGCGGCCGGCATCTCTGTGTTGCAAACGAAAACGGCGCCCGCTGGGGCGCCGTCTCGTTTCAGGCAAATACGGTTCCGTCTTTTAAGCGTGCGCGCCGTTGGCGGAGAAGCGCATGGCGGCGATGCGGTCGAGTTCCGCCTGCTCGCGCGCGTTGGCCTCGGCCTTTTCGCGGGCGTGGTCGCGCTCGTCGAGCATCTCGACCTTTTTCAATTCTTCAAACGCCTCGCCGAGCGCGGCCTTGGCGTCGTCGCACTGGACCTTGAGTTCGTCGTCGGAACGCTTGAGGTTCTCGCGCCGCCCCATCGCCGCCTTGGCGTAGGTCGGATAGGCGAAATGGGCCGGATCGTGGATGCCGGCGCGGTCCTGCTCGAGCTTGATTTCGCGCTCGAGTTCGGTCGCGATGCGATCGAACTCCGCGATCATGGCTTCGATCTGGGCGACCTTGCGCCGCTTCTCGTCGACCTGAAATTTCTTCAGGCGGATGAGGGTTTCGCGTGACTTCATCGACTAAATACTCCCCCGAAGCCCCGAATAGGCGCCCCGCATAGGCCGATACCATCGGTCGCGCGCGGACGTCCCCGGACGTTCAGCGGAGTGACTGTGGCGCAATATCGTTAGTTTTGTGTTGCCGGATTGGAGAGGATTTGAGCCAACCGCTGATATCCTTCGCCCATTCCCGTGGATTCGTCCTTCAACTGGGACAGGAAATCCTCCAGCGGCTTGTGGAAGCCGATAGCCTCGTCGACGTCGGCGCTGGAGCCCGGCCGGTAGGCGCCGAGCCGGATCAGCTCTTCCATGTCCGAGTAGGTTGCCATGACCTGCTTGGCCCGGTTGATGACCGGCAGGAAGGCCGGGTCGGCCGCGCTCGGCAATGGCGCGCTCCATCACAATATGACCGTCGAGGATGCCGCGCACCGCGTCGGCCACTGGCTCATTGTGGTCGTCGCCGTCGACCAGCACCGTGAAGCTGCCGGTAATGGTGCCCTTGTCGGTGCCGGGACCGGCCCGCTCCAGCAGCCGAGGCAGTTCAGTAAAGACCGTCGGGGTATAGCCTTTGGCGGTCGGCGGCTCGCCGGCCGAGAGCCCGATCTCGCGCTGTGCCATGGCAAAGCGCGTCACCGAATCCATCAGCACCAGCACGTCTTTGCCGGCGTCGCGAAACGACTCGGCGATGGTCATGGTCAAATAGGCCGCCTGGCGGCGCATCAAAGCCGGCTCGTCTGAGGTCGACACGACGACCACCGACCGCGCCAGACCGGCGGCACCGAGATCGTCCTGGATGAACTCCTGTACCTCGCGGCCGCGTTCGCCGACCAGGCCAATGACCGACACGTCGGCGGCGACGTTGCGCGCCAGCATCGACAGCAGCAC
>CAITEM010000387.1 GCA_903891395.1 uncultured Hyphomicrobiales bacterium
TGAGCGACTTGTAGCTGGTGTCGTCATTGTCGAACGACAGATCGTCGCAGAACACGATGAATTGGAATTCTGAGGCGCGCGTGATCGCCATCAGTTCGGGCAGGCTCTCGATATCCTCGCGATGAATCTCAATGAGCTTGAGTGGATGCTTGCCCTTGCGCGCGAGCGCGGCGTTGACGGTGGCCTGTGCGGCCTTCACCAGCGACGACTTGCCCATGCCGCGCGCGCCCCACAGCAACGCGTTATTGGCGGGAAGGCCGTTGGCGAAACGCTCGGTGTTCTCGATCAGCATGTCGCGGACCCGGTCGATGCCCTTGAGCAGCGACATCTCGACGCGGTTGACGCGCGGCACTGGGACCAGACGTCCGTCGGGATGCCAGACGAAGGCGTCGGCCGCGGTCAGGTCGGTGGAAAGGCCGCGCTGCGGCGCCAGGCGCTCGAGCGCGTCGGCAATACGGGCAAGGACGTCGTTTTGACCCAGCGCGGCGCCCGTGGGCGGCTTCGCCTTGGTCTTCGATTTAACGGCCGGCTTAGATTTGGACTTGGACGGAGACTTGGATTTGGCCATGGATGGGGTGCTTTCGGCGATTGCGCTGCTCTTAGCGGGGCAGGGCTAGGCCCGCAAGCCGCAAGCCCCGAACAAGCCCTGAAAATGGCCAAAAGTGGCGGGATTTGAGGGGCCTAGCGGCGTTGCAATTGGGGCCACGGCCGCTATAGTCCGCGCGAAATTCGAGCGCGGAAGAGGGCCGGGGACCTGGCTGGCTTCGCGTTAAATCCAACCAAGGAAGCGTCGATGTTCATTACGCCCGCACATGCGCAAGGGTCGCTGGGATCGCTGTTTGGCGGCGGAGCAGGCGGCGACGGTGGCATGATCATGTCGCTGCTGCCCTTCGTCCTGATCTTCGTCATCATGTATTTCCTGATCCTGCGCCCGCAGCAGAAGCGGGTGAAGTCGCATGCGGAAATGGTCAAGAACGTGCGCCGGGGCGACACCGTCGTCACCAATGGCGGGCTGATCGGCAAGGTCACCAAGGTGGTCGATGACGACCAGATCGAGATCGAAGTCGGCGATGGCGTCCGTATTCGCCAGATGCGGCAGATGGTCAGCGACGTGCGCGCCAAAGGTGAACCGGTGAAGGACGACGCCGCCGGCTAAGCGGCTTTCGTTTTTCGATTCCACGCTTCCTTACAGGTTCGGGACGTCATGCTTTATTTCACGCGGTGGAAAGCGGCGGCGATTGTGCTGACGGCATTGGTCGTCTGCCTGTTCGCCGTGCCGAATTTCTTTCCCGACAAGACGGTGGCGAGCTGGCCGAAATGGGCGCAGCGCCATCTCGTGCTGGGCCTCGATCTGCAGGGCGGTTCGCATATCCTGCTGGAGGTCGACACCAAGACGGTCCGCAAGGACATGCTCGAATCGCTGCGTGACGACGTGCGCCGCGTGTTGCGCGACGCCCGCGTCGGCTATACCGGGCTTGCAGTGCGCGGCAACACCGTGGAAGTGCACATCCGCGACACCGCGAGTTACGATACCGCGCTCACCAAATTGCGCGAACTGTCGGTGCCGCTCGGCGGCATTCTCGGCGGTAGCGGCCAGCGCAGCCTGGACGTCAGCAACGAGGCGGACGGTCTGATCCGGCTGACGCAGACCGACCCGGCCGTCGTCGAACGCGTGCGGCAATCGGTCGAACAGTCGATCCAGATCATCGAACGGCGCGTCAACGAACTCGGCACCGTCGAGCCGCTGATCCAGCGCCAGGGCACCGACCGTATTCTGGTCCAGGTTCCCGGCCTGCAGGATCCGACGCGCCTGAAGCAATTGCTCGGCAAGACCGCCAAACTCGACTTCCGCATGGTCGACACCGGCACGTCCGTCGAGGCCGCGCTGCAAGGCCGCGCGCCGGCGGAAGACGAGGTGCTCTACAGCACCAGCCAGCCGAAAACGCCTTATTTGATCGAGAGGCGCGTCATTGTCTCGGGCGGCGATCTCACCGACGCGCAGCCCGGTTTCGACCAGCGCACCAGCGAGCCAATCGTGTCGTTCCGCTTCAATACCAGCGGCGCGCGCAAATTCGCGCAGGCGACGCAGGAGAACGTCGGCAAGCCTTTCGCCATTATTCTCGACAACGAGGTGATCTCCGCGCCGGTAATCCGTGAGCCGATCCTCGGCGGTTCGGGCCAGATTTCCGGCAGTTTCACGGTGCAGAGCGCCAACGATCTGTCCATCCTGCTGCGCGCCGGCGCGCTGCCGGCGCCGCTGACCATCATCGAAGAGCGCACCGTCGGCCCCGGCCTCGGCGCCGACTCCATCGCCAAGGGCAAGATTTCGTCTTATGTCGGCGCGGCCATGGTCATTATCTTCATGATCGTCACCTACGGCCTGTTTGGCGTCTTCGCCAACATCGCCGTGGCGATCAACGTCGCCATGATCTTCGGCGTGCTGTCGCTGCTCAACGCCACGCTGACGCTGCCGGGCATCGCCGGCATCGTGCTGACGGTCGGCATCGCGGTGGACTCCAACGTGCTGATCTACGAGCGCA
>CAITEM010000388.1 GCA_903891395.1 uncultured Hyphomicrobiales bacterium
ACCATCGACTCGCGAATGACGCCGAGCCGTACGCCCTTCAGCGTGCCCGGTTCGCCAGTGGCGGTGGCGTGTTTGCTGTAGCCGCCAGCGATGGCCGACGAGCGCGGCACGGGGGTGACGGGGTCGCGCGGATCGTAATAGCCGTCTTCCGGGTCCTTTAGCGCATCGAGAATTTTGGAGCAGTCGGGCAGGTTGCGGGCGTGGATGCCGGTGCGGTCGCAGTGGATGTCGGCGCCGATGGCGCCGCCGTCGAAGCCAATCATCGCCTTGTGCGGCAGGATGAGCGCCACAGCGTTGTGATTCGACGGACCGCGGCAGGACGCGCGCGTTTCCTCACCCAAACTCGCCATCACCATGTTGGTCGAGACCGACAGCGCCGAGCCGGAGCTGGAGCCGAGCGAGGCGGAGCGGGTGGTGTCGTAAGGGTTCGACGGATTGCCGCCCCAGGTGCTGCGCTGATAGCCGAGGGTGGAGGGCAGGACCTTGTCGGGCTTGTGCCGGCCGCCGGGATCGCCGGCGCGGCCGTTATATTCGGTGTTGATGGCCTTGGCGAAGATGATCGCACCCTTGTTGCGCAACTGCTCGACCAGTTGATGATCGCGCGCCGGGAAGTCGATGTCGTACGCGGCGTCGCCGCCGCCGGTCGAACGCATGTCTTTGGTGTCGAACGGGTCCTTGAACGAGAACACGACGCCGTACATCGGCATTTTGTCGAGATCGGGATTGCGGCCGTATTGCGCGTCGAGTTCGGCGGCGCGTTCCAGCGCGTCCGGCTGCTGCCGGAAATATTCGCAGATCGGCGGCGCGCCCTTCGGCAGCGCGCCCTTCGACGGATGCAGGTCGTAGTCGCCGCGGCAGACCACGGAGCGCTCGCCGCGAATGTTGAGCGTGCCGATGGAGTTCACTTGTCCAGCATTGGGGATGCCGACAATCGTGCCGAACTGCTGTTGCACCGAGGGGTCGGACGCCGTCGCTTCCATGCGGCCGTATTCGAGCGGCGGACCCTTGTATTTGTCGAGGTCGGGCACAAGGTCCGACATTTTCATCGTTTTGGTCGGAAACGTCAGCGGGCTTCCGCCGCGCACCGCGCCGGTGGCTTGCGGAATATCCGCGCCGTCTGCCGTCACCAGCATGCTGGCGGGGCCGTTGAACGCTTTCACGCGGGCGATGTAATGCTCGACCGTCGCCTGGACTGTGGTGGCGCCGGATTTGATCGCCGCATGCAACTCATCGATGGTCGCCTCTTCGAGGCGAAACGGCGGCTGTGTCATGAATGACCTTGCAGAGGGAGCGACACGTCCGCATGGCGGACGCTTGCAGGACGAATTTATTGCGGTGCGGAACGGTCCGCGGGCCCGAACCTACAATGGTTGCCTCCGCCTTTGAAATAGATTCAATTGCGTCCGGCTGATCCAAGGCTCTGCCTGTTCCACTGGGAGTTCGCATGAACCAAAAACAAGAAGAATTGTCCTTCGTCTATTTTCCGGAGAACTACCGCTGGTCGCATGGCCTGCTGATCGGTCTGAACATGGCGCCTTGGGGCGGCGCCGAGGTCGGTGAAGTGCACCGCATCGGCCTGCGCCTCAAGGATCACGTCGGCGACGACGACGCTTGGTTTCGCGAATGGGCGAAAGAGGCGCGCACCGTCGAGGATCGTGGCCGCGAACGCATTGCGGAGGGGTATGGCACCAGCGGCGCGCAATATCTGCAGCGCGCCAGCGCCTATTATCACGTCGGCGAGCGGTTCCTTCAGCCGAAAAGCAAGGAGGGCAACGACGCCTATATGCGCGGCGTGCACTGCCTGCGCGACGCCGCGAAATATCTGAAGCGCCCGAAGCTGGAGCACGTCGAAATCCCGTATGGCGAGACCAGCCTGCCGGCGATTTATGTGCATGCCGAACCGATGAATGGCGGCAAAAAGGTGCCGGCCATGGTGTTCTTCGACGGTCTCGATGTCACCAAAGAGATTCAATATCTCAAGGGCGTGGCGGACTTGGCCGCGCGGGGCATTGCCTGCCTGATCGTCGACGGGCCTGGCAATGGCGAGGCGATCCGCTTCCGCGATCTCTATTTGCGGCACGACACCGAGCACTACGCCACGCCGTGCTACGAATGGCTGGCGGCACGGCCGGAGGTCGACGCCAGGCGCATTGGCGTCATGGCCATCAGCCTCGGCGGTTACTACGCGCCGCGCGCGGCGGCGTTCGAGCAGCGCTTCGCCTGCTGCATCGCCTGGGGCGCGCAGTGGGACTATCAGAAAATCTGGCAGGACCGCTTCGACCGTATGGCGCAGGCGCAGACGCCGTCACTGTCGGTCGCGGCGCAGCACATCTCGTGGGTGCTCAACGCCAGCGGCCAGGACGACGCCATCAAGAAACTGGCGCCGTTCAAGCTCGACGGCGCGGTGCAGAAGATCGCCTGTCCGTTCCTGATGCTGCACGGCGAGGGCGACGAGCAGATCCCGCTGCCCGAGGCGCAGAAATGCTTCGACGCCGTCGGCTCGAAGCAGAAGGTGTTCAAGCTCTTCACCCGCGAAGAGGGTGGCTATCACCACTGCCAGATCGATAACCAGAGCATCTGTTCGGCCTATATGTGGGACTGGCTGGAAAAGGTGCTGGAGCCGGCGAAATAATTCGCTAACGACTCCGTTCGTCCCCGCGAAAGCGGGGACCCAGGATCACGAAAAGATAAGAACTGGATTCTCGCTTTCGCGGCAATGAGCGGTGGATAGAACTCAGTTAAATTTTACTGGTCGACGTGGATGTTGTTGTCGCGGATGACCTGGCCCCAGCGTTCGATCTCGCTCTTGAGCAGCGAATTGGCGAAGGCCGCGGTGCGCTGCTCCTTGGGATAGATGAAGAAGCCCTCGGTGTCCCAGGTCTTGATGATGGTCGGATCGGAGACGGCTTCCTGCAGCGCGGCGTTAAGCGTGTTGATCACCGCCTCCGGCGTGCCCGTCGGGGCATACATCGCTTGCCAGTAAAGAATCTCGAGCTTGGGCCCGAGCACCTTCACGAAGCTTTCCACCTCAGGCAGTTGATCGAGCTTGTCCTTTGACGTGACGCCGTAGGCCTTGAGTTGCCCGGATTTGACCTGGGGCACGACCGATTGCGGCGTGCCGAAGAACAGGTCGACGTGGCCGCCCAGGAGGTCGGTCATGGCCGGCGCCGCGCCGCGATAGGGGATCTGGTCGACAGGCACCTTGGCTTCCTGCGCCACCAGCGTGGTGGCGAGATGCCCGGTCGCGCCGTACCCCGGCAGCGCCGCTTTCAGACGATGGTCTTTCATGTAGGCGAGCAGTTCGGGCAACGTATTCGGCGCCAGGTCCTTCCGCCCGATCAGCACCAGCGGATTATTGTTGACCATCATCACCGCGGTCAGATCTTTCGCCGTGTCGAACGGCAGGCTCTTGTACAGCGTAGCGTTCGCCGAAATCTGCAGATTGTGCAGCAGCAGCGTGTAACCGTCCGGCGCCGCCTTGGCGACACGGTTGGTGGCGATGATGGTGCCGCCGCCGGTCACGTTCTCGACGATGACGTTCTGCCCGAATTTCTTCGCCATGAAATTGGCGACCACGCGCGCGGTCTGGTCAGTGGGGCCGCCAGCCGGATAAGGGCAGACGATGGTGATGGTGCGGCTCGGATATTGCTGCGCCGAAACCGGCGCAGCCAACAGGACGAGGCCAAAAACGGACGCAAGAGTCACAACAAGCGTGGCGGCAAGGCGCTTCATGACGGATCCTCCCAAGGATTTTTTGCTTTAGTCTTTTGCGGGAAGCTTACGCCGCAGGAATGACCGGCAACAAGAGGTATGGCTGCAGGCCGGCGGCGAAATGCAGAGTGTTTTTGCCGCCGAAAATTGCCGCCGGCCGGTCATCCGGATCGATGTGCAGGAACGGACCGACGCCTTTCATCGGGTACGGCGCGTTCGGCAGCGCGATGTCGGTGCCGTCCACTTCGTAGTCCGTGCCGCGCACGGTGAGCGCGAGCCGGTAGCCGACCGGTACGACGATGCTGGTCGGCCAGATCTCGACGTCGAGTTCGACCGGCTGGCCCGGCGTCAGCGGCTGCGCTTCGTCATGACTGTGCCACGGACGATAGGGCAGCGATTTTTTCGCATCGAGCTTGCGCTGCGACGCCCGCAGCCAGCCGAGGCCGACCGGCACGCGCGGATCGTTGGAGCCGATGAAAGTGACTTCCTTGCCGGCCGGATCGAACACGCGCAGTGCCAAAATCAGATCGGCGTCGGTCGTGTCCGACGACACCCAGAGCTTGGCCGCCACGGGGCCGGTGATTTCGAGCGGCTTGTCCATCGGTGGCGTACTGAAGGTGATGCCGTCGCTTGTCGTCTCGTAGCTGACCGTGGTCGCCGCCTTGGGCTCGGTGGTCGACAGCGTGCTGTCCGGCTGCAGGAAATAGGGGGTCCATTGCGTGCGCGCCAGAGGCCATTCGTTCTCCGCGCGCAGCACGAAGGTTTCGTGCGGATGGCGGACATTGACCGAGACGCGCGGCTGCTGGTTCCAGCCGGTGTCCTCGCCTTTAAGGAAATGGCCGAAGAATTTCTTCTGCAGCGTCTCGCCATAGTTGCTGTAGAAATGCGTGAAGTGCGTGTCGCCATGCACCTCCAGCCATTTCTGCTTGGAGCCGGCGGCCAGCCAGCCCTCGAAATTGCCGCGCGTGTGCAGGCCCATGCCGCCCCAATTGCCGGCGGACAGCAGCGGCGCCTCGATCTTGGCGAAGTCGGCGGTACGCGCCGCGTAATAATCGTCGGCGAATTTGTGTTCCTTCGCTTCGCCCGGCGTGTCGGTGCGATTCTTCGCCAGCACTTCGGGCGGCAACGTCGGCGGGCCCGCGACCGGCTCGCCGGTGACCAGGCTCTTGGCGCCGCGGTCGCCGACACCATGCTGCACGCCGGCCACCTGACGCGGATGCCAGGTGTTGAGGAAGTCGCTTAAGATGCCGCCGTGGCGGCAGAGCTCGCGGTAATAGTCGCAAGAGCCTTCCCAGATGCACAACGCCGCTAGATGCGGCGGCTGCAAGGCGCCGGCGTTCCACTGGTTCATGGCGTAGTAGGAAATGCCGTTGATGCCGACCTTGCCGTTGCTCCATTTCTGCGTGCCGGCCCATTCGACGCATTCGTAGATGTCCTGCGCCTCGCGCGCCGACCAGACGTCGAGCAGGCCGGGCGAACGGCCCGAGCCGCGCGAGTCGATGCGCACGCAGGCGTAGCCGTCCGGCACCCATTTCTCCGGATCCACCAGTTCCCAGTTCTGGTATTTGTTGGTGGAGCCTTCCAGTACTTCGGGCGCCGCCTTGATGACGCGCGACCACTGGCTCTTGTAGCCTTCCTGGAACGACAGGCCCTTGGCGTAAGGGCCGTAGCTCAGGATGACCGGCACCTGCTTGTTGCCGAGCGGCCGGAACACGTCGCCGCGCAACACCACGCCATCGTCCATTTTGATCGGCGCATCCCAGTCGATCTGCATGCCGTCGCGGATTTCGCTTTTTGCAAAGTCCATCGCCATCCTCGCTTTGAAAAGTCGGAAAGGGGTCTACTGCGGCCGGTGGCGCTTGACCGCTTCGAGATTGGTGGAGTCCGCGCCCATATAGACGCCGCGCTCCCACGACCGTTTGAGCGGGTCGGACACCGTCAGCGTCATCTTGCCGATGTGCTGGATCTCGATGTCGACCGTCTCGCCGTCTTGCAAGGCGCCGAGGCCCTCGTGGTTGGTGCCGCAGGCGATCAGGTCGCCGGAGTTCATGGTCATCACCGTGGTGGCGAACTCGATGAGTTCGGGCACGCGGTGTTCCATGTCGTCGGTGTTGTAGTGATGGCGCAATTGGCCGTCGTTCCAGAACTTCACCACCAGGTCGTTGGGCTCCGGGATTTCGTCGGCGGTGGTGATGCAGGGGCCGATCGGCCCGAAGGTGTCGAACGACTTGCCGAGCCAGCTCGTCAACGGCGAGGCCGGCCAGGTCTTGCGGCCTTGCTCGCGCGCGGAGACGTCGATCATCGAGGTGTAGCCGAACACGGCGCTGCGCCAGTCCTTGGCCTTCACCATCTTGGCCGGGCCTTTGATCACGATCGCCAGTTCGGCTTCGTGCATGAACATCCACGGCACGGTGTATTCCGGCAGCATAATGGTGTCGCCGGGACCGACCACGGCGTCGGGGTTCTTCATGAACATATTGAGCGGGCGCGCCTCGCGTTGCGCATGCTCCCAATAGTTCGCGATGCAGGCGAGGATCTTGCCGGGCCGCGGCAGCGGCGGACGCAGGCGGACCTTGTCGAGCGCGACGGCGTTGCCGTCCTTGGCGAGCTTTTCCAGCGTGGGACGCAGTTTATCGAAATCGTCGATAACGGCCCGCATCGTGAGCTGCGGGCTGTAGGCCTTCGGCACCGCGGCGGAAATATCGACTACGCCGCGGTCGGTCAGCACGCCCGGCACGATGTCGCCATTGGACGAAGACTGGAAAAGAACGAGCTTCACTTAAAAACCTCCCTGAACTCTTTTTTCTGACTACAGCACGCAGCAGCCAAAACGGCTAGCAGGTTCCTGCGAAGAACTGCCCTGCGCGAGGCGACCGGGTTTTCGCCATGTTGCAACGGCATCGCCGAAGTGTAATCTCACGGGGCGGGGCCACAGGAGAACGGCATGAGACTGTTGGCATTGATCGGCGCGCTCGGTTTGATCGGCGCCGTCGTCGCGGCGGGCTATTTCTTCGGCGGCTTCTACAGCGTCGCCGGCACGGCCTACGAACCCGAAATCGTAAAATCCGTCCTTGTCCGCGTGCGCACCGCGTCCATTGCGCGCCACGCCAAGGACACGGCGCCGGCCAATCTCGAGGAACCGGCGACGATCCAGGCTGGCGCCCGCCAGTTCGTGGCGCAGGGCTGCACAACTTGTCATGGCGGGCCGGGTGCGACCTGGGCGAAGTTCTCGGAAGGCCTGCATCCCGATCCGCCGGACCTGAAGGAAGTGGTCGGCGACCGCACGCCATCGGAACTGTTCTTCATCATCAAGAACGGCATCAACATGACCGGCATGCCAAGCTTCGCGCTGGCCGGCGCCAAGGACGACGAGCTCTGGCAGATCGTGGCGTTCCTGAAGCGGCTGCCCAACGTCTCTGACGCGGATTTCAAGACCTGGACCGCGGGAGCGGCGAAGCCGTAGTCAGCGGTGTAGGCAGGCATGCAGCCGGATCAACCGCCGGCTTTCCGATGGAATGGCGCTACTGGTCTTCTCGCTTTGTGTCGCCGTCTGGCACGAGAGCCAGAAGTAACCGGCGTCCGGATCGACGACCAGCCGTGCGGGCGCCAGCCCTGGCGCGACCAGAACCGACAGAAATGGCGTTGTCGAATTCCACGCCATGCGGTTCAGGCTGGCATCGATCCGCTTCGACGATACGAACTGCGGGTCGCCGAGCGCCGGATCGGAGGCGTTGGATGTTGCTAGCGCGCTCAATGCTGATTTGTAGTCCGTCCATGTCCAGATGAATTTCGCCGTCTCGACCGTGTGCACCAGCAACGTCAGCGCGAGGGCGCCGGCGATCAAGCGTGGGTTCACGGCTCGTTCGACGGCGGCCGCGATGCGTTGCAGGAATGGCACCTTTCGGCGCGTTTCGTCATCCGTCGCATGAATGGCGGCGGCGAGTCCGAACGCCGGCGTTGCGATCAACAGCACGGTGCGCAGATTGTAGCGCGCCTCCGCCAGCAGTGAGCGGTCGAACCAGACCCAGTAAACGGCCAGCAGAAGGGCGCAGAAGACAACGGCGCAAACATAGGCGCTGCGCGATGCGATACGGCGGCACATAATGAGTGCGATGTCGTAGATGGCCAGCGCCGCCATCAGCAGCACAAAGGCCGGGTCGGTGAGATTGCCGATGTCGATAAACCTGTAGGCCGCCGCGCCCAACACAGCAGCGATATAGTCGTCGGGCCGGATCGTGAGCTTGATGATCAGCCAGATTGCCATCACGGCGATGAAGGCTAAGGCCGCGCGCCTGAAAGCGGGCTTGCGCCAGCCACGCAAAAACACCGCGAGCACAATGACAGCGGCGAAAACGACCGCGCCTTCATGCGTGAACACCAGCGCCAGCAACGCGGCAAAGACGAGGGCCGTGCCGCGCCAGCCTTGCGGCGCGTACAGGCACAACGCCAGTGCCGGCCAGAACAGCGCCTGCGCCATCCACATTTCGGTCGGCGCGCCGTAGACGAGGGGACACAGGCACGCCGTTGACAGACAGGCGGTGACGAAGATCGCGCGGTTCTTGCTGCGGTCCGCTGCGAACGCGGCCAGCAGGCCGAGCAGGGGCGCTGAGAAGAACAGCAGTCCGTATGTGGCGATGCCGACCCGCGCGTTGCCCATCAGCGCGACCACGGTTTCGGCCGGGATGTAGGCATAGACGTAGCTGAACAGCCGCCCCGAGATATTGTGCCAGTGGAATGCCCAGGCATCCTGCGCCGCGACGGCGTAGGAGAAGATCGAGCCGTCCCCGAACATCTGCAACTGCGCCGATAGTCCGGCAACGATGAATAGGATTGCGCTGCCGATCCCCGCCGCAACGCAAAGAAGCCGCAGCCTCCGCCACGCCGCGCTATCGCCGGCGGTCTCCATCATGCCCGCCGCGCGGCGAGGGCCACTGTGCCGCACATCCCCGCGAGCACCGCCCAATAGGCATAACGGAAATCGGTGGCGACGCCAACCGCCGCGAAGGTGAGCAGGTAGAGCACCGCCGAACCGCAGACGCCGAACGCGAAGGCGCCGGGCGTTGTGTCGCGCCGCCGCCATCCGAACGCGCAAACGAAGATATCAAGAAGTAGCCATATACCGGCGCGGAAGATGGGCGTCGGCAGTAACGCGTCGTGCGCCGCCTTCAGCGCCATCAGCCGCGGATTGTCGGCGAAGACGATCTTGTCGGGGTCGTCGAGCGCGCGCGACCACATCGTCATGTTCTCCGAACCGGCAAGGAACGTCACCATGAACGTGGCACGGTGGCGAACATAGGCCGCCGGATGTTTGACGATGGCAGCTTTCCACGCTTCGGTGAGAACCGGCGAGGCAAAGAGCTTGTCGCGTTCGAGCTGTTCCATCACGAACAGGCACGGCTCCTGCGTCCAGTAGACGTCCCACGCCAGCGGCTTGTAGCAGTCCTCGGTGATCAGTTTTGTCTGGTCGGCGGTCCACGGGCCCGGGAACACGTTGTCCTTGGCGAAGTGCGAAATGCCGCCGAGGTCGAACACCATGATCGAGTGTAGCGGCTGCTGCCGGGCTGCGCCGAGCACGCCGTAATAGACGAATTGTACCAGACCGAAGAGCGCGAGCGCCGCGGGCAGATACAACATGGCCGCGCGTTTCCACGACAGGTGCGATGGCCACACAATGTATGCCGCGAGGACCGGCGCCGCGGCCAGCGCGTTCGGACGCAGCAAAACGCCGAAAGCCAGTAATGCCAGCGCGAGCGCCTGAGCTGGCATGCGAAGCCGTGAGGTCGCCGCGGCGAACATCAGTCCGGCCGCCAGCAGCCATGAAATACCGAACAGGACATCGCGCCAGATGATGCCGACAAACACGAAAGCGGGCGGCGTCAGCGCCAGCAGCGGCAGCACGAGCGCCAAAAGCGGCGCGCGCCGCGCCACCGTCAGCGCAACGATGGCGAAAGCCAGCCAGTACAGCGTCACGGTCAACAGCAGCAGGCTGCCGGTGCCCGGCGCGATCGGATCGATCAGCGACCACAGCACGATCATCACCGGCGACTGCCAGTCGCCGTACGTGTGCGTGCCCATGTCCTTGTAGATGTAGAAGGCGTCGAAGGTCTGCACGCCGGGCCAGAACACCCACAGCGTCAGCACAAAACCGATGACACACATCGCCACGATCGCCAGCGCCGCGCGCCTGGAATCAAAGACGTGCATAGACGTCTCCGGAGTTCGCCTCGACCGGCAAGGCGTCAAGCCAGCGGAGCAGCGCGGCCGCATCGATCCATTCGCCATGCGCGAAGGTCTGGCTCTCACCCAGCACCGCCTGGAAATGCGTGTAACCCAATGCGCGACATCGCTCGACGCAGGCGCGTGCGACGTCGCGCTGGATGGTCGTGAACTCGAACGACAGCGCTAGCGCGGGCTTTGTCATCCCCGCCAAAGCTTCAGCTTCGAAACCTTCGACGTCGATCTTGATAAAGGCCGGCATGCCATGTCGCGCGACGAGCACGTCGATCGTGGTCAGGGACACGCGCAAGCTCTTGCTCCAGCGCTGCCCTTGCCAGCCCGGCGCGTCCGCCGCGGCGGCGATGAAGTCCGCCGAGGCGGTCGAGACGGTCGGATTGTCGATGTTGAGGTTCAATTCGATCTCGCCAACCTGGCGCCCAATCGCGGCCGCTTCGATCGACACGTTGCGGTCCCGTCCATACAGCAATCGCAGCGTTTTGACCAAAGCCGGTTGCGGTTCGACGGCGACGACGCGCGCGTCCAGCCGCCGGAACGCCGCAATGCGGTCGCCGACATGCGCGCCGATATCGAAAACGAGATCGCCCGGTTTTACGAACTGCGCATAGAGCCGGTCCATCGCGGGGCCGTGGCGCCGGTTGCCGTAATAGATGCGCAGCGACCGGAGAATGCCGCAGACCGTTCTGAGCGCATCCAGCATGCGCTAGCGCGCCAAAGGTTTCAGAGAAGTCCGCGTGTTGACCTCGATCGCCGGCAGGTTCAACGGCGCCAAGGCCACCGGCACTTCGTTCTCCTCCGGCAAATGGCAGATGCCGATCCGCGCGAACAGGCGCCCCATCAGCGGGGAAGCGGTCGCCACCGCGAAGGGGACCGCCAGAATAAGTCCCGCCGTGCCTATCAACGCGAAGGTGAAGTCGTGCGGCGCTTTCATCGCGACAATGCCGAGCACCGCGATACCCGCCACGGTCTGCGGCCACATTTTGCCGAACGCCATGCGCCACGGCACCGCGTGGCTCTGCCGCGTCTGGCTGGTCCACGAGCCGCCGCGCCGGAACACGAACAGCCGCGTCATGAAGATCGTGTGTGACAGCGCGATGAGCGGCGCCAGCAGCAGCATGAACAACGTCTCGACCGCGATGTTGGCGGCGAACACGAAGATGCCGCCATAGGCGCGGCGCGTCGCCGGCGTCAGCAGCACGTCGATGATGGTCGCGATCTTCGGCGCAAAGGTCATCAGCATCATGATGGCGAACAGCAGTGTGCCGGCGCCGGCTTCGACTGGCACGTATTTGCCCGACGGCGTGTTCGACAGCGCCAGCAGCACGGCGCCGATCGCGGTCATCGCCATCCAGGCCGGCGAACCGAGATACATCTGGATCGCGAACAGCAGTTGGAAGCGGCTCACCGGCTTCAAGCCCGGCATGGCGAGCAATTGCCAGTACTGCATGTTGCCTTGCAGCCAGCGCAAATCGCGGCGGCCGAATTCCATGAGCGTCGGCGGGTTCTCTTCCCAGCTCATGCCTTCGACCGGCAGCACGCGCACTTCATAACCGGCGCGGCGCATCATCACCGCTTCGACCTGATCGTGGCTGAGAACGTAGCCCGATAGCGGCCCGTTGCCCGGCAGTACCGGCATGTGGCAATGCGCGATGAACGGCGCCAGGCGGAGGATGGCGTTGTGGCCCCAATAGGGCCCGCAATCGCCCTGCCACCACGTTGCGCCGAGCGTGTAGGAACGCATGCCGAGCCGCATGCCGAACTGGAACACGCGGGCGAAGACACTGACCGACGGCATACCGATGATCAGCGTCTGCAGAATGCCGAGTGCCGGGTTGGCTTGCGCGATGCGGATCAGCCGCAGCACCGCGTCGGCCGGCATGAAGCTGTCGGCGTCGAGCGTGATGGCGAATTCATGGTCCTGGCCCCAGCGGTCGCAGAAATCGCGGATGTTGCCGGACTTGAACGCGGTGTTAATGGCGCGGCGGCGATAGGTGACCGGCACGATGCCGTGCCACTGCGCGGTAAATTGCTCGATGAGCGCGACTTCGGCGGCGATGATTTCGGGATCGCTGCTGTCGCTAAGCACGTAGACGTGAAACTGGCGCTCGACGCCGGCTTTCACCAGGTCTTCCAGCAAGGGCTGGAGATTGCGCGCCACCGGCTCCGGGCTTTCGTTGCGGATGCACATCAGCAGGGCGGTCGATGACATGATCGGCTCGTCGCCGCGGATGCTCGCCGCCAGCGGGTTCACCGTCACGGCGGGATCGCGCGCGAAGCGCATGATCAGAAAGCCGATGAAGGCGTTCCAGAAGCCGATCACCGACCAGGGCAGGGTAATGGCGAACAGCACCAGAAAGGAGATCGCGCCGAAGCTGTGCGGCGGCACGGCGACCGTGGCGAGCCACAGCACCGCGATCATGGTCGAGGCGACGAGCACCGCAAACAGCGCCCGGCGGCGCGTGATTGCCGTTGCGGCTGCGCTGTCCTGCGCGGCCACGGGCGCGAACGCGATGGTACGGTCGAGCAAACTTATCCCCCTGCAATCTTACCCTGTTCAGGATATACCCGGCGGACGGCCAAAAAGTCCAAGGCCGTCAGAGGCGGGTGCATAAAAGTGTCAGATCGATCGGCCCAGGCCCTGTGGTACGCCGGCCCCGGACGCGCGGAAATCCGCGACGAACCGCTGTCCGCGCTCCTGCCGGGCGAGGTCCAGGTGCGCGCGCTGCACAGCGCCATCAGCCGCGGCACCGAGCGTCTGGTGGCTGCCGGCCGCGTGCCGCCGAGCGAATTCGAGCGCATGCGCGCACCCTTCATGACCGGCATGTTCCCTTTCCCCGTCAAATACGGCTACGCCATGGTCGGCAAAGTCGAGCAGGGCGACCTGCGCGGCAAAACCGTCTTCGCGCTGCATCCGCATCAGACCCTCTTCAACGTGCCCGCCGTAGCGGTCTCGCCGTTGCCTGCCGGCGTGCCGGCGGCGCGCGCGGTGCTGGCCGCCAACATGGAAACCGCGCTCAACGCCGTGTGGGACGCCGCGCCCGGGCCCGCCGACCGCATCGCCGTGGTCGGCGCCGGCGTCGTCGGCGCGCTGGTCGCCTATTTGTGCGGCAAGCTGCCGGGCGCGCAGGTGACATTGGTCGATGTCGAACCATTGCGGGCGGAATGCGCGCAGGCGCTCGGGGTTGGCTTTGCGATGCCCGATGGTGCGCCGCGCGATTGCGATCTCGTCGTGCACGCCAGCGGCGCGGCGGCGGGTCTGGCGACCGCATTGAGTCTGGCCGGCGAGGAGGCGACGGTGCTGGAGATGAGCTGGTACGGCACGAACGACGTCGCGGTGCCGTTGGGCGCCGCGTTCCACAGCCGCCGTCTCAAATTGATGTCGAGCCAGGTCGGCAAGGTCGCGGCCTCGCATCGTCCGCGCTGGAGCTATGGGCGGCGGCTCGCGGCCGCGCTCGAACTGCTGACCGATCCGAAGCTCGATGTATTGCTGGCGCCGGCCATCGATTTCCACGATCTTCCGGCGCGGCTTCCCGATATGCTGGCGCCGCAGAGCGGTATCTTGTGCCAGCTCGTGTCCTATCCCGAAGTTTGAGAGGTTCCCCCTTGTTCGCCGTCGAAGTTCGCGACCACATCATGATCGCCCATTCGTTTCGCGGCGCCGTGTTCGGCCCGGCGCAGGCGCTGCATGGCGCGACCTTCGTCATCGACGCGGCCTTCATGGCCGAGACGCTGGACGACAACGGCATCGTCATCGACATCGGCCGCGCGCATGAGGCGCTGAAGGTCACGCTGGCGCCGCTGAATTATTCCAATCTCGACGCCACGCCGGACTTCAAAGGCAAGAACACCACCACCGAATTCCTCACCAAGCACATCTACGACAAGCTCGCCGCCGCCGCGCGCGCCGGTCAGCTCGGCCGCGACGGCCGCGAATTGAAGGCGATCCGCGTCACACTGTCGGAATCGCATGTCGCGCGCGCCTGGTACGAGGCGCCCTTGTGGTGAGGCGCTTCGCCTTCGCGGTGCCGGGCGATCTTTCGACCCCGACCGGCGGCTATGCCTATGACCGGCGCATGATCGACGAACTTACGAAGCTCGGCTGGCAGATTGATGTCGTCGATCTTGGCGAGGGATTTCCGTGGCCGAGCGACGAGACGCGTGCGAAGGCGTGGTTGCGATTGTCCGACATTCCGCCCGGCCGTACGATCGTTATCGACGGACTGGCCTTCGGCGTCTTGCCGGAGGCCGTGCTTCAGCTCCGCGTCGAAAATTCGCTGATCGCCCTGGTGCATCATCCGCTGGCGCTGGAGTCCGGGCTTTCCATGCGGCAGGCGAACATCCTGCGCACCTGCGAGCGCGCCGCGCTCGGCGCGGCGCGGCTTGTCATCGCCAACAGTGCAAAAACCGCCCGCCATTTGACGCGTGACTACGGCGTCGCCGCGGACCGCATCGTGGTCGCATGTCCTGGCACCGACCCAGTGCCGGTGTCGCAGGGCAGCGCCGACGGAATTGTCCGGCTGCTCGCCGTTGGTTCAATCGTGCCGCGCAAAGGTTTCGATGTCCTGGTCGCGGCGCTTGCCACGCTGACCGAACTGCCTTGGCATCTGACCATCGTCGGCGACCGTACCCGCGATCTTCAAGCGGCCGCGCAGCTCGACGCCGATATCGCGCGTCTGAAACTTACGGATCGCGTGACGGTGACCGGCGCGGTCTCGGACGCGCGCCTCGCCGCGCTTTATGCGTGCGCTGACATCTTCACGCTGGCGTCGCGCTTTGAGGGCTACGGCATGGCTTATTCCGAAGCCATCGCGCGCGGTCTGCCGGTCATCGGCACGACGGCCGGCGCCATTCCCGAAACCGTGCCGAAAAAGGTGGGGCTGCTGGTGCCGCCTGACGACACCGGCGCGCTGGCGGTCGCGTTGCGCCGCTTGATCGTTCATCCCGAGGAGCGCCTCGCCATGGCCGCTGCGGCGCAAGTCGCGGCGAAGCATCTGCCCACCTGGCAGGAGTCCGCCAAATGTTTTGCCGGCGCCATCGAGGCCGCGGCATGACCGGATTTTCCGCCGACTGGCTGGCGTTGCGCGAGCCGTTCGATCTGCGCGCCCGCAACCCGCGCGTGCTCGATGCGGTCGTGGCCGCGTTCGCCGGCACGCAGCAGCTTCGCATCGTCGATCTGGCTTGCGGCACCGGCTCGACACTGCGGGCGCTGGCGCCGCGCCTGCCCGCCGCGCAAAACTGGCGGCTGACAGACAACGACCTCAGTCTGCTCGCGCGCGCGTCCGGCATGACGCGGCCCACAGGCGTGACGGTGACGACCACGCCGATCGACCTCAACCACGATCTCGAAGCGGCGCTCGATGGGCCAGTCGATCTCGTGACAACCTCGGCGCTGCTCGATCTGGTCTCGGAGCCGTGGCTCGACCGGCTGGCGGTGGAAAGTTTGGCGCGCCACATTCCGCTCTATGCCGCGCTCAGTTATGACGGCCGCGTCGAGATGAAACCGTCGCACAAGCTTGACGCCGCGATCGTCGCCGCGGTTAACAAGCACCAGCGCGGCGACAAAGGTTTCGGTCCGGCGCTCGGTCCGCAAGCCGCGAGCGCAGCCATCGCCCGCTTCAAGTCGCTCGGCTGCGCCGTCGGGCACGGCACGTCGGATTGGACCGGCGGCCCGGAAGATCGTGAATTCCAGATGGCGATATTTGCCGGCTGGGCCAGCGCCGCGCGCGAGACCGGCGATATGACCCTGGGCGATACGATAGAATGGCTGACCTTCCGCCGCGATCAGGTGGCGGCGGGGCGCTCGTCACTCCGCGTCGGTCACGTCGATATCTTTGTCCGGCCGACCGCCACGCGCTGAGCCGACAGGTCGCAATCGAACAGAACGTCGTCGCCGATCTTGAACATGCGGACCGTGGGACGCAGCGCCTCGTCGGCGCGCGCGATCGGCGGCAACGCAATGCCGGCGCGGCCGCTGCCGAGGATGATCGGCGCCACCATCACATGCAGCCGGTCGAGGCAGCCGGCGGCAAGAAAACACGACACGGTGTCGGCGCCGCCTTCGATCAGAATGCGCTTCATGCCACGCTCGGCCAGCGCCGTCAGAATGTCACGCGGCGCGATACGGCCGGCGGCGGCCGGCAAGGCAATCGTTTCGATGCCGGCGGGCAGGGCGCTGTGCGTCCCTTGTGCGACTATGGCCATGCGGCGCACGCCGTCGCCGGCAAAAACCTTGGCGCCGGCCGTCAGCCGCCCTTTGGGATCGAGCACCACGCGCGCCGGATGCGCGCCTTCGCATCGGCGCACCGTGAGGAGGGGATCGTCGGCGAGCGCGGTGCCGACGCCGATGACGACGGCATCGACCAAGGCGCGCAAGCGGTGCAGATGCTCGATCCCCCCCGCGCCGTTGATGTAATGCGAATGCCCGGTCTCGGTCGCGATCCGTCCGTCGAGCGATTGGCCGATCTGGCCGACCGCCATTATGTCGTCGATCGCACCGAGGCGCAGCGGTCTGAACACATCGGCCCACGGCGGGGCCAGTTCTTGCGTGGGATCGCGGAAGCTGCGTGCAAAGCTGGTCCAACTCCCGGCGCTCGCCGCCGGAATGACGTCGTCCAGGGGCTTGTATGGCGGCTTCAACGGCACAACTTAGCCTTTGTCACGGGATAGCGGTCTTAACAGGCTGGCATAAAACTATCGCCGGTGCGACCGGAATGGCCTTGGGGCCTGCGGTGTTCTACAATCAGAGCCTATGGCATAAGCGCCATCGGCAATGGTGCTGGGAAGCTTTCGATGAGTGCGGGCGACAAAATATCCGCTTTGTTCGGTTCCAAAGGACAGACCAGCGTTAATCGCGGTGTCGCCGAATTTCATGCACGCCGGCCGGTTCTGGTCCAGGGCGCCGATGAATCGCTGCTGGCGCTGCCCGTCGAAGGGCTCGACGCGCAACGTCTCGCCGAATTCGTCGCGCTCTGCGCGCCGGCGCTGCCCCGTCTCGTCGTCACCGCACGCCGCGCCCATGCGCTGGGCCTCGACGCCACGTCGCCGACGGCCGTGCGGCTTGCGCCCGATGCGGACGTTGCCGCGATCCTGGCGCTGGTCGCCGATGCCGATGTCGATTGCGCCATCGATGCCAAGCCGGCCGGCGCGGTTGCCGCCGCCGCCATTGAACTGGTGAAGCTGTCGCAAGGTCTACCGGCGGTGCTGGTGGCCGATGTCGCGGCGTCGCTCGCGGCTGCTCACGATATCGTCACGGTGGACGCCAAGGCCGTGGCGCAGTTCGGCGCGGAAGCCATCCGCACGTTGACCCTCGCCAGCAAGGCCTATGTGCCGCTCGACTCCGGGCGCCGCGCCCGCTTCGTCATCTTTCGTGACGCCATGGGCGGCAGCCAGACGGCGATCATCGTCGGCAAGCCGGACATGTCGAAGCCTGTGCTGGTGCGCCTGCATTCGGCCTGTCTCACCGGCGATGTGTTTGGTTCGCGGCGCTGCGACTGCGGCGATCAGCTCAACCTCGCGCTCAAGCGCATCGAGGAGATCGGCAGCGGCATCGTGCTGTATCTCGCGCAGGAGGGCCGTGGCCTCGGCCTCGCCAACAAGATGCGTACCTATCAGATGCAGGACGACGGTCTCGACACCGTCGATGCCAACACCACGCTTGGTTTCAATGACGACGAGCGCGATTACGGCGTCGCGGCGCGCATGTTGCAGATGCTCGACTGCAAGCGCGTCATTCTGCTGACCAACAATCCGCACAAGCTCGACGGCCTGGCCGAATACGGCATCGACATCACCGCGCGCATGCCGATCGAGGCGCCCGTCAATGCCGACAATCGTCGCTATCTGACGGCCAAGGCCTCGCGCGCCGGACATCGGCTCGATCAGTTGGCGGAGTCGTCCGACGCCAATGTCGCGCCGCTGGCGCCGTGACGATGGCAAGCGGTGGCTCGGCCCGGCTGATCGGCGATCTGACATCTCCCGAAATTTCCACACGGCTGAGCGCGTCGTCGATTCTGTGTCTGCCGATCGGGTCGATCGAGCAGCACGGTCCGCATCTGCCGCTCAATACCGACCTCGTCCTGGCGGAAAGCATCACCCGCCTGATCGTCGCGCGCTGGGGTGAGGCGCTCGATCTCTGGCAGCTACCGCCCGTTCCGGTCGGCCTCGCGCGTGAGCATGAATGGGCGCCCGGCACGTTGTCTCTGTCGATTATCGGCATGACCACTTACATGCGCGACCTCGGCCGCACGCTTGCGCAGTCGTTGCCGGCACGCAATCTGATGATCGTCAACGGCCACGGCGGCAACCGCGGCATCCTCGAAGTGCTGGCGCAGGAATTGCGCGCCGATTTCGGTCTCAATATCTGCGTGTTTCATCCGGCCTCGCTGGCCGACACCAATGCGGATTCCGATGCGCCAGACATTCACGGCGGCAAGAACGAGACCGCGATGATGCTGGCGATCGCGCCGCATCTGGTGCGCACCGACCGCATCGCCGAACTGAAAAATCCGCCCCAAGGCGATGCGGTCCGCAAGACCATCCTGCAACGCGGCGTCACCTGGCCCTGGAGCACGGATGACAGGCGCATCGCCGACACCGGCGTCATTGGCGATCCCAAGGCCGCGTCCGCCGCATTCGGCCAGGCCATCATCGACCGGGTCGTGGAGACGGCAGGAGACGTCCTCAAAGAGCTGCTGGCGCGGCAGCGCGGCTAAATTCCCCGTCGTTTCAGAGGCATAGCCCGGCGATCACGCGCTATGCGGGCTTCTAATCGGCCCGGAAAGTGCCTATACAGACCGCGTTCCGCACTGGTAGCGGAGGGACCTCATGTCACTGCCTCTCATTGTCGGTATCAGCGGCGCGTCCGGCGCCATCTACGGCGTCCGGCTGCTTGAGGCGCTGCGCCAGGCCAAGGTGCCGTCGCATCTGGTGGTCTCGAAGTCGGCCGCGCTGACGCTCAAGGCCGAACTCGATATGACGGTCAACCAGGTCCGCGACCTGGCTGACGTGACTTATTCCAACGGCGATATCGGCGCCGCGGTGTCGAGCGGGTCGTTCAAGACCTTGGGCATGGTGATCGTGCCGTGCTCGATCCGCACGGTGTCGGATATCGCTTACGGTACGACAGACAATCTGCTGAGCCGCGCCGCCGACGTCGTGCTCAAGGAACGCCGCCGCCTCGTTCTCGTCGTGCGCGAGACGCCGCTGCATCTTGGCCACCTGCGCACGCTCACGGCCGTCACCGAAAGCGGCGCCATCG
>CAITEM010000389.1 GCA_903891395.1 uncultured Hyphomicrobiales bacterium
CGAATGGAAGGTGCCCATCCACGGCATGCCCTCGACGATCTGGCCGACCATCTTGCCGACGCGGTCCTTCATCTCGCGCGCCGCCTTGTTGGTGAAGGTGACGGAGAGGATTTCCTGCGGCCGGGCGCGGCCGAGGTTGAGGATGTGCGCGATGCGGGTGGTCAGGACGCGGGTTTTGCCGGTGCCGGCGCCCGCCAGCACCAGCACCGGGCCGTCCAGGGTCTCGACCGCCTCGCGCTGCTCGGGGTTGAGGTCGTTGAGATAAGCCGTAGCCGCCGTTACTGCCGCCATGGCACGCGCGGCAATGCCGCCCGGCGCAGGCTGCGGGCGGGACGAATCCATCGGGAAGGGACGCTTCAACTCGGCCATTTTGTCGTTGATTCCTTGCCGTCCCAAGATGGCACTCGAAGGGGGCAATTTCGAGGGGCGGGGCGGCCCTTGTCTGCCTCTCCCCACCGAATTAGCGTGGAAAATCAAAGTTTCAGAGAAAAAAGGGGAATTCCGTGCGGTTGAAAGACAGGGTGGCGATCGTGACCGGCGGCGGCCGCGGTATCGGGCGTGATATCGCGCTCGCCTATGCCCACGAGGGCGCCCATGTGGTGATCGCCGAAATCGACGCCGTAACCGCCGAAGCTACCGCCACAGACGCCGGCAACAAGAGCATCGGCATCGCGGTCGACGTCGCCAAGGCGGCGGATATCCATCGTCTGGTCGACAAGACGATGGCCGAGTTCGGCCGGATCGACATTCTCGTTAATAACGCCATGAAGATCGTGCCCGGCAAACTCGAGGCTTTGCCGGAAGAAGCCTGGGACACCACGATGAACATCGGCCTGAAGGGCGCCTTCCTGATGAGCCAGGCCGCGGCCCGGCACATGATCGCGCAGAAGTCGGGCGTCATCGTCAACATCGCGTCGATCGCCGGCCTGTTCCCGTACAACTGGGCTGGCGCCTACAGTGTCGTGAAAGCCGGCCTCATCATGCTGACGAAACTGCAGGCGGTGGAGTGGGCGCCCTACGGCATTCGCGCCAACGCCATCACGCCGGGCTACATCCGCACGCCGGGCACCGAGGCGATGTACGCCGATCCGGAAATCTACGAAGGCCGCCGCAAAGGCGTGCCGATGGGCCGCGTCGGCACCGGCGAAGATATTGCCGGGCCGGCCGTGTTCCTGGCGTCGGATGAATCGCAATATACCAGCGGCAGCGTGCTCGGCGCCGACGGCGCTCAGGCCGTCGGCTATTTCCTGTCGGTACCGGGGCGCAGGTTTTCGGGCGGGCGGATCGACTAGGTCACTTCGTCATTCCGGGGCACGGGCGAAGCCCGTGAGCCCGGAATCCAGATGCAATCCTAGAAGGTTTTCTGGATTCCGGATCGCCGCTTACGCGGCGTCCGGAATGACAGCTACTCCGCCTTGTAGATCTCGCGTTTGGTGTTGGCGAGCTTGACCAGCGTCTCGGCGGATTTGCGGTCTTCCACGAGGAAGGCCGCAAAGCCCGTCGGTGAGGTCGGCGCGGCGACCACCGATTGCTGATCCAGAAATTTATTGAACGTCGGGTCGCTGAACACCGCGACGAAAGCGGCGTTGACCTTGTCGACAATGGCTTGCGGCGTGCCTTTCGGAACGGCGAGTCCCCACCAGCCCTGACCGGGGTAGGCGCCAAGACCGGCCTCCTTGAACGTCGGTACCTTCGGCAGCAACGGCGAACGCTTCTCGGCCGAGACCGCCAGCGCTTTCACCTTGCCGGCGTCGATCATGCCCATGAAGTTGCCGACGCCGAAGCGCGTCACCTGCACCTGATTGCCGGCCAGCGCCTGCGCCGCCGGTCCGCCGCCTTTGTACGGCACGCCGACAATGCGCGTGCCCCACTGGTTGTTGAGCCAGCGCATGAACAGATCGGGATACGAGCCGTCGCCCAGTGTGGCGTAATTCAAGGCGTCGGGCTTGGCCTGCGCGTAAGCCTTCAACTCGGCGACCGAATTGATCCCGACATCCGACGAAACAAACAGACCCTCCGTGAGGAAGAACAGCCGTGCGACCGGGGTCAACTCTTCAGGCTGATAGGGCAGCTTGTCGAACAGCAACGGATTGAAGGACATGGTGCTGTGATAGATGACGCACAGCGTATAGCCGTCAGGCGTCGCCTGCGCACAGGCCTGCGCGGCGACGATGCCGCTGGCGCCGCCGCGATTTTCGACGATGAGCGGCTGACCCAGTGTCTGCTGCAACTCGGCACCGGCCTTGCGCATGATGACGTCGGTGACGCTGCCGGCGGCGATCGAGACGATCAGGCGGATCGGACGGTCTGGATAAGTTTGCGCCTGCGCCGTGCTGACGGCGCAAACCAGCAGCAGGCCCGCTAGGGCCTTGAATATCCTCTGCATGACGTTTTCTTCCCCATTTGATTTTTTCTTTTAAAGTTTGCCGTCGAAGGCGGCGGTGACGAATTCGTCGACCATAGTGTAGCACTGCCGCGCCGCGCCGGGATCGAACTGCGCGATGCCGGGCACGTTGGATTCCGGTTCGGTGAAGGAATGCAGCATGTGACCGAACACGGTCATCTGCCACTTCGTGCCGCTGGCTTCCATTTCCGCTTCGAAGGTGTCGCGATCCTTCTTCGGCACGGCCGGATCGGCGGCGCCGTGCATCACGCACACTGCGGCTTTGATGTCGCCTTTCTTGGCGGGCAGCGACGTCATCAGATCGCCGTGCAGGCAAACGACCGCCTTTACGTCGGCGCCGGTGCGCGCCAGTTCCAGCACATTGCCGCCGCCGAAACAGAAGCCGACCGCGGCCTGCTTGTTGAGATCGCCGATCCCGCGCCGGCTGCTTTCGCCGCGCAGCGCGTCGAGCGCGGCGGTGATGCGCCGTCTGCGCTCCGGCGCGTCGGCACGCAGGCCGTTGGCGAGGGTGGCGGCTTCCGGCGGGCCGTTCGAGACTTTGCCGTCGCCATACATATCGGCGATGAAGGCGACGTATTTACTGCCGGCCATGACGGCGGCGCGCCTGATCGCGGCTTCGCTGACGCCGAGCCAGTTCGGCGAAATCAGCAGTAGCGGACGCGGGCCTTTCGTCTGTCCGTCAAAAATCAGCGCGCCATTGGCGGCGACGCTGCCAGCTTGATAATTGATCCGCTCGACAATCACTTAATTCTCCCCACGTGCGCTCAATCGAGGATGATTTCCCCGATCGAGCCGGTATCGTATTGCGTGAAATAGAGCCGGCCGTTCGACATCGCCCCGATGCAGCGCGGCCCGCTGCCCGGCGTCGGTATGTCGTATTCGGCAATGAAGGTGCCGTCCGGCTTCATGTGGCCGATCTTGTTGGCGAAGTTCTCGGTGCACCACAGGTTATTGTCGGGGCCGACGGTAACGCCGCGCAGCGATGCGTTCGGCGTTAGAAACACGAACTCGCTGAATTTGTTGTCGCGGTCGATGCGGCCGAGTGCGTTGGCGCCGGTCTCGACAAACCAGATATTGCCGTCGGGATGCGTGACCATGGCGCGCGGCTGCGGGTCGGCGCCGGGGATCGTAAATTCGGTGACGTCGCCGGTTACGGAAATGCGGGCGACGCGGTTGCCCGCGGCTTCGCTGAACCACAGCGCGCCATCGCGCACCACGATGGACAGCGGTTTGCTGCCGGGCGAAATGCCGGTCTGAAATTCCGTGATGATGCCGTCCGGTGTGATGCGGCCGATTTTTCCGGCGTCGGTTTCCGAGAACCAGATATTGCCGTCGGGTCCGAGACCGATGGCGTCCGGTCCGGCGTTTGCCGTCGGCACGTCGAACTCG
>CAITEM010000390.1 GCA_903891395.1 uncultured Hyphomicrobiales bacterium
GGGGAGGGATTTGAACCCCCGACCTCCGGATTATGATTCCGCTGCTCTAACCAACTGAGCTACCCCGCCATTTCGGCAGTCGCTGACTACCGGAACGGCCGCGATATAGGAAGCCACGGCAAAGCCTGTCAAGCTAAGCGCCGTGCCCGCTGGCCGGAAACCCGCTCCGCCCCTGGTCTTTCTGCTTATTTCGGCTGAACGGACGGGTCGCCGCCCGGTGAACCCGGCGGGGGGATGACAGGCATAGCGCCCCCTGGCGGGGTCGGCACCTTGATCTCGGGATCGACCTGTGACGGCGGACAGATCACGCCGTCGGAGCGAGCCAATTTGTCGCTCAAATTGCCATTTGCCTGCATTTGCACGCCGCCACCGGTCTTTCCGGCCTGCCCTACCGTCGATTGGGTGTCCGACGCGGCGCAGGCTTTGGAATCAAGCTGCTCGGTCTTCGGCGCAATAGGCGCGTCAGACTTCGGCGGCGCCTGCGCCGCGGCGATTGCCGGCAACAAGACCGCCACAGAAATGACCGCCAATGTCACGATGCGTGTGTTCACGGCCAGACCTCCCTGAGGGGCGCTCCGGGGATAACGGCCAGGACGAGGTCAAGGTTCCGCTGACAAAGTGACGCGCTAGACGCGTTTGAAACGGATCAGCGAGAAATGCCCCAGCGGCTGGATGGCGCGCCGCTCGACCAGTTCTACACCGCCGTGCCGCGTGGCCCAGTCGGACAGACGTTTGAACGGAAATTCCGGCCGCCAGCCGAGCCGCCGCGCCAAAGGCGCGAAGCAATATTCGAACAGCCAGCGCGGCCCGCTTTCGGCGCCGATGTGATTGACCAGGACGATTTCACCGCCCGGTTTGATGACGCGGGCGAACTCGTCGAGCGTGGCTTCCGGGTTCGGCACTGCAGTGATGACGAATTGCGCCACTACGACGTCGAACGAACCGTCCGGCAACGCCATGTTCATGGCGTCCATCACCGACAGAGCTTCGACATTGTCGAGACCGTGCGCCGCGACGCGCTCGTGCGCCCTACGCAGCATCGGCTCCGACAGATCGACGCCGACGATGGTGTTGGTGCGCGCGTAGTCCGGCAGCGAGATGCCGGTGCCGACGCCGACTTCGAGAATGCGGCCCCCGGCGCCGCACGCCAATTCGGCGGCGACGATCGCGATGCCGCGGCCCGGCGCGAACACTTTGCCGAAGACGAAATCGTAGATCGGCGCCCAGCGAGCGTAGGCCTTTGCAACGCCAGCCTTGTCGATGTCCGCCGCCATCCAGATATTCTACTCGGCCGCGACGGACTTGAAAGCGGCTTCTGCGCGCGGCGCGTCCGCGACTTTCAAAGCGCTCTTGATGAAACCACCGCCCAGCACGCGCGCCTGCCCCTCGCCCGCGTCATAGAACACGCAGGCTTGGCCCGGCGACACGCCGTGCTCGCCGTCGACTAATTCCACTTCATAACCATGGGGGCCGTGGCCGTGACGCAGCCAGGCCGCCTGCGGCGCGCGCGACGAACGCACCTTGACGAAAACTTCGCAGCGATCGTCGGCGAGCGCTTCGTCGATGCCGGTATCGCCGATCCAGTTGACGTCACGCAGCACGATGCGGCCGGTGCGCAACGCCTCGCGCGAGCCGACCACGACACGCCGCGTATCGGCGTCGAGCCGTACCACGTACAACGGCGCGGCGGCGGCGATGCCGAGGCCTTTGCGCTGGCCGACGGTGAAATGAATGATGCCAGCATGCGTGCCCAGCACCTTGCCGTCAAGATCGACGATCTCGCCGGGCTCAGCCGCGCCCGGCTTCAGACGCTCGATGATGTCGGCGTAATGCCCGGTCGGCACGAAGCAGATATCCTGGCTGTCGTGTTTGTCGGCGATCGCCAGGCCGAACTGGCGCGCCAGTTCGCGCGTCTCGGCCTTGCCGCGTTCGCCGAGCGGAAAGCGCAGGATATCGAGTTGCTCGCGCGTGGTGCCGAACAGGAAATAGCTCTGGTCACGCTCTTCCTCGCGCGCGCGGTAGAGGCCGCGGCCGCCGCCGGGCAGCGCCCGTGAAGCGACATAGTGGCCGGTGGCGAGAACCCTGGCGCCGAGATCGCGCGCCGTATTGAGCAGGTCGTGAAACTTGATCGACATATTGCACTCGACGCAGGGCACCGGCGTTTCGCCGTCAATATAGCTCTGCGCGAACCGATCAATCACCGCTTCCTTGAAGCGGCGCTCATAGTCGAGCACGTAATGGGGAATGCCGATGCGCTCG
This sequence comes from uncultured Hyphomicrobiales bacterium, assembly GCA_903891395.1. GTDB lineage: Bacteria > Pseudomonadota > Alphaproteobacteria > Rhizobiales > Xanthobacteraceae > Pseudolabrys. The sequence goes on from CAITEM010000390.1 coordinate 2,260, forward strand.
GCGACGCCGCGGGCGTCGTAAATGTCCTGGCCGGCGCAGCAGGTGCCTTTGCGATGGGTCGCGGCGCCGTGGTCGTAGAGCTGCAGCGTAACACCGACCACGTCATAGCCTTCGGCCTTGAGGATCGCAGCCGTCACCGAGGAATCGACGCCGCCGGACATGGCGACGACGACACGGGTGTTTTCGGGGCTGGAATCGAGACCGAGGCTGTTTGGCATGATGAGTTCTTACTACAGCTGGCGATGGCACGCGCGCAATGTCAGCGCGCGCCGGCCATTTGCCCGGACTTTAAGGGCGAAACACGGCAAATCTTGCCGGTTTGCCAGCATCCATTGCCGGACTTTCGCCGATTAGAGCCGGCCTCATCTTCATATCATATTGAAATAACTATGTTATTTGTTCTTTGCGGGCTGGCCCGCCGATTGCAGTTTGGAGGCGGACTTTCCGGAGGTTCCCGTGCCCCACGTTGCGTTTGAGCCCAGTATTGTCCTGAAGCCCATCCTGACCGCCCGGTCGACCCCCGACCGTGGCGCGGCTCCGCCGTTCGAGAGCCTTTTAGACAGTTCTCCGGCCGATAACCGCCCGGCGGCCAATAATGCCGATACGCCCGCTACGGCGCGGAACGACAACAAAGCCAGTTCCAGCGACCGCTCCGACAGCAAGACGGCCGACACCCAGAAGACCGCCGATAAGTCCAATCCGGCCGACACCAAGCCGATCGACCCCAGCGCGGGCGACAAAGCGCCGGCCGGCGCCAAAGCGAAAGACGGCGAAAAGACCGGCGCAGACGCCAAATCTGAAACCAAGACGAAAACCGCGGGCAAAGCGGCCGAGGAAGTCGCTTCCGACGGCAAACCGGCGGCCGACGCCAAACCGGCAGACCCTGCGGCTACCGGCGCCGTGACCCCGGCCCCGACCTTGCCGCCAGCCGTCGCGGCCGCGGTACCGGCCGTCGTCGAAGGTGGCCCGCAGGCGACGATCGGCGCCGTGGCTGATACCGATTCCACTATTGCAAAGGCCGGCAAGGGCAAAGCCGGCAAAGCGGCCGCTGGACAGCCCGAAAGCGGCAAAGACGGCGACGAGGCAAAGGCTGCCAAGTCAGGCAAGACCGACAAACCCACCGACGATAAGGCGCAGATCGCGGACCCGGAGAAGGCCGAAAAAGCCGATGCCGGCGCGCGTGGCGAAGCCAAGACGACCGTTTCTCACCCGACCCCCGCCGATAC
>CAITEM010000391.1 GCA_903891395.1 uncultured Hyphomicrobiales bacterium
CGCCGCATCATGTGGATGGCGCATGAAAGCGCGCCGAAGAATTTCACCGGCGTCGACGTCTCCGACCCGCGCAACCCGAAAGTCGTGGTGCAGACCGATCTGCCGCACGCGACGGTGCGCTCGAACTCGCTGGAAGTGTCCGGCGACATCATGGCGGTGGCCTACCAGACCCAGAAGAAGGGCCAGCAGCCGGCCGGCTTCGAACTGTTCGACATTTCAGTTCCCGAGAACCCCAAGTCGATCTCGTTCTTCGACTGCTCCGGCGCGACCTCGCGCGGCGTGCACCAGCTCTGGTTCTGCGACGGCGAATACGTCCACATGGCCGCTGGCAGCCCGGACTTCGAAGCCGCCGACCCGAACGACGACCAGTTCTACCGCTGCATCGACGTGCGCAACCCGTCGAAGCCGAAGGAAGTCGGCCGCTGGTGGCTGTCCGGTACGCGCAAGGGCGACAATGTCGCGCCGCCGCCGCGCCACACGCTCGACAAGGGCTACCGCGCGCACAACTGCAACGTCTATCCGAAGCGGCCCGACCGCATGTACCTCTGCTATCTCGACGGCGGCATGTACATCATGGACATCGCCGACAAGTCGCAGCCCAAGGTGATCTCGCACTGGACCAACTCGCCGCCCTACACCGGCTTCACCCACACCGCGGTGCCGCTGTTCGACCGCGGCCTGATTTTGGTGACGGAAGAATCGACCGAGAACAACGCCAAGGACTGGCCGAAGCTAGTCTGGCTGCTGGACGCGCGCGACGAAACGCATCCGGTGTCGTTCTCGACGCTGCCGATGCCGCCGGTCGACGCCTACAAGAACCGTGGCGGCCGCTTCGGCGCGCACAACATCCACGAAAACGTGCCGGTGCCGACCTCCTTCCAGTCGGACCAGTTGGTGTTCGGCACCTTCTTCAACGGCGGCATGCGCGCGTTCGACATCTCGAACGCCTACCAGCCGAAGGAAGTCGCGGCCTTCGTGCCGCCGGCGCCGAACGGCTCCAAGCTCGGCGCCATCCAGCTCAACGACGTCTATGTCGACGAGCGCCAGGTGGTGTACACGGTCGACCGGTTCTCCGGCGGCCTGTACATCCTGGAGATGGATTTCTGATCTTCTCCCTCTCCCCGCTTGCGGGGAGAGGGTCGGGGTGAGGGGCGCTTACAAGGACCGAGATTACCGCGACTCCCCCTCACCCGATTTCCTCGCTTCGCTCGAAAATCGACCTCTCCCCGCAAGCGGGGCGAGGTAAAGTAAACCATGGATCAAGTGTTCCCCTCCCCGGCCGCCGGCATGTTCGGACGCAGGCTGCGCCGTGAGCGCGGGCCGCGCGTGCCGGTGACGGTCGTCACCGGCTTTCTCGGCGCCGGCAAGACCACGCTGCTGAAGCGCTTTCTCGGTACGCCGGAAGGCGCCGGCACCGCCGTCGTCATCAACGAATTCGGCGCCGCCGGCATCGACGACGCGCTGATCCGCGCCAGCGCCGACGAAACCGTGCTGCTCGGCAATGGCTGCCTGTGCTGCATCGCGCGCAGCGATCTGCAGAACACGTTGCGCCGCATGGTGATCGAGCGCGAGCGCGGCGAGATTCCGGATTTCCGCCGCATCGTCATCGAAACCTCGGGGCTGGCCGACCCCAGCCCGATTTTGCAGACTTTCGCCACCGACCGCGCGCTCGGCGAAGTGTTTCATATCGAAGTGGTGATGACCGTGGTCGATGCAGAGAACGGCCTCGACACGCTGGAGAAATCATCCGAGGCGCGCAAGCAGGTCATCCTCGCCGATCGGCTGGTGGTGACCAAGACCGACATCGCCGACCCCGCGAAGATGAAGGCGTTGACGGCGCGGCTGCGGTCGCTCAACGCCGGCGCGGAAATCATCACCGCGGTGAACGGCGAACTCGATCCGACGCGGCTGACGGAATCGACCAATGCCTTGCGCAACGCCTTTGTCGCCGAGGCCGAACACAGCGACGGCATTTCGAGCTTCGTGCTGAACGAAACCGCGCCGATGCCGTGGCCGATTTTCTCGCGCGCCATGGAGACACTGCTGACGCTGCGCGGCGCCGACGTGCTGCGCGTCAAAGGCTTCCTCGACGTCGAAGGCTGCAAAGGCCCGGTGCTGGTGCAGTTCGTGCAGCATCTGTCGCCGCCGCCGGTCGAATTGGAAACCTGGCCGGACGGCGACCGCGCCAGCCGCGTGGTGTTCATCACGCGGAACATTTCGGAAAAGCAGGTGCGGGATCTGTTCGAGGCCGTGAAGGCGCTGGCTTAATTCGTCATTCCGGGACGGCCCGAAGGGCCGGGCCCGGAATCCAGAGGCGGCAACCGTGTGGCTCTGGATTCCGGGTTCGCGCTGCGCGCGCCCCGGAATGACAAAGCGCTACTCCCGCTCGCGCCCCGCAATTTCCGCCTGCCAGGGTGCGACCTTGCGCTCAACGTAGCCGATCAGGCTGTTGAGTCCGATCGCCATCAGCATCAACAGGATGATCGGCACGAACATCGTCGCGGTGTCGAAATTGTTCGCCGAATTGATGATCACGGCGCCGAGACCGGAGATCGTCGTGAAGAATTCCGCGATCACCATGGCCACGACGGCACGGCCGACGGCGAGCCGCACGCCGGCCATGATGTAAGGCAGCGTCGCCGGCAGGACGATACGGCGCAGGATGAC
>CAITEM010000392.1 GCA_903891395.1 uncultured Hyphomicrobiales bacterium
ATCCACGCTGGTAAATTCGATCGTAGGCTTCAATCCGCCGCGCCGCGGCAAGGTGGTGTTCAAGGGCGACGACATCACCCGCAAAGCCTCGTTCGAAACCGTGCGCAGCGGCATGGGTCTGGTGCCGCAGGGCCGCCGCGTGTTTCCGACACTGGGCGTGGAAGAAAACCTGCTGGTCGCCGAGCGCAACCCGGATCGTCACGGCTGGAATCTCGACCGCGTCTACAAACTATTCCCGCGCCTGCATGAGCGCCGCCTGCAACGCGCCAAGACCCTGTCCGGCGGCGAACAGCAGATGCTCGCCATCGGCCGTGCGCTGATGACCAACCCCGACTGCCTGATCATGGACGAGCCATCCGAGGGTCTGGCGCCCATCATTATTCAAGGACTGTGGGAGGCGATCAGCGAGCTCAAGAAACAGGGCCTGTCGATCTTGCTGGTCGAACAGAACGCGCACCTGGCGCTCAAACTGGTCGATTTCGTTCACGTTATGAGCAAGGGCCAGGTGGTTTATTCCGGCAAACCCGCCGAACTGCGCGCCAACGACGAGATCAAGTCGAGTTACCTCGGCATTTAGTTAATTAAATTCTTATAACTATTTCAACGACCAGCTTGTCGCCCTGGCTAAATCCTTCGAAAATTTAATGCGCCGGTAATGGGGCTGCACCATCAGCGCAGGTATACCCGCCGTCTTACGTTGAATTTTTAAGTCCGCGCCGACGCCTATAACGGATAGGGGAGCAAGCTTTTGGCCGCTTTTCACTTTTTAAGGCCTCGCGGCCGGCGTGGTATCCTAATACTGGCTGCCGTTGTGCTTGTGGGCGGCTTCGCTGGCTGGCGTTATATTTCAATGCCCGCGGCCGACGCCGCGACCAATTCAGCCGACGGCGCCAAGGGACGTCCGAAAGGACCGGCCCCGATTCCGGTGACCATCCAGCGCGTCCAGAGTTCCGACTTCCCGGTCTACCTGAACGGACTTGGAACGGTGCAGCCTTACGACACCGTCACGGTCCGCAGCCGGGTCGATGGTCAGGTCACCAAGATCAATTTCGAGCAGGGGCAGATGGTCAACGAAGGCGATCTCCTCGTGCAGATCGATCCCCGCCCGTTCCAGGCCGCGCTCGACCAGGCGCAGGCGAAGAAAACCCAGGACGAGGCGAACTTGCGCAACGCGCAGCTCGACCTCGCGCGCTACACCACCCTGGCGCAGCAAAGCTTCGCCTCGCGCCAGCAGCTCGACACCCAACAGGCCAACGTCGACCAGCTCACCGCCCAGATCAAAGGCGACCAGGCGACCATCGACAACGCCGCCACGCAGCTCAGCTACACCACGATCAAAGCGCCGCTGTCGGGCAAGACCGGCTTCCGGCTTGTCGATCCGGGCAACATCGTCCACGCCAGCGACACCACCGGCATCGTCTCGATCGTGAAGCTGCAACCGATTTCGGTCGTGTTCACCGCGCCGGAGGAAAATATCGGCGCCATCAACGGCGCCTTGGCGGCCGGCACGGTGCCGGTGACGGCGCTCGCCTCGGACGGAACCAAGACGCTCGCCGAAGGCCATCTCGCGCTGGTCGATAACCAGGTCGACCAGACCAGCGGCACCATCCGCATGAAATCGACGTTCCAGAACAAAGACAATGCGCTATGGCCCGGCCTGTCGGTCGCCACGCGGCTCCTCGTCGAGACCAGAAAGAGCGCGGTCGTCATACCGAACGACGCCATCCAGCACGGCCCTAACGGGCTCTATGCTTACGTGATCGGTGACGACAAAAAAGCCGACCTCCGCGAGATCAAAGTCGGCGACGAGGGCACGACACAGACGGTCGCTCTGTCCGGCTTGAAGCCCGGCGAACGCGTGGTCGTTGCCGGCCAATA
>CAITEM010000393.1 GCA_903891395.1 uncultured Hyphomicrobiales bacterium
GAGCCGCCCGGCCAGCCGCAGTCGTTTGCCGACGTAATCCGCCGCCGTGAAACGTTGCATCACATCGAAACCATGCTCACAGCCATCCTGGACGCGGATGAAAAGGTTGCTGGCCGCGCCGTCTCCTTTCTCCGTGCCAATTTCATATTTGGTGTCCTGGAAATTCTCGAGCCGCCATCCCGGCGGCACACCCTGTCCACTCTTGGCAAAATCCAGATTGATCGGCGCACCACCGACTTCGGAGCCGGGGGTTATATGCACGGTACTTTCCACGGATGCGAAGGAAAAGCTGTCGGCATGAACTTCGCCGTTGCCGCTCTGCGCGATGCCGAACACGACAAACGCGGCATCCTCCGGGACATTCAGAACAAGGTCATAGGAAATCCATTCCTTGGCCGCGGCGTCGGATGGTATCCGCCTCGCATAGCCAACCATCTTGTTGCCGCTGCCATAGATCGTGAGCATGAACTGTGCGTGCTGCGGCACCATGGCTTTCAGCCGGGCGCTGACCCGTACCCGCTTGCCGCGATAATCATCGGCCTGGAAGCTTTGAAGGATGCTTTTCCCGCCACTCGGCTTGTCCGTGTTGGACTTGATGAAAATGCTTTTCTGGCCGGTCGAATCCGGAACTGAGTCTCGTCCGGCGGTATAGTCCGGCGCATTGGGCGTGATAGACCAACCTAGGATCGGCTCTTCGGCGGCCCAGGCCGGTGAAATGAGACAGCAGAGGAGCAGAACAGCGGAAACAAAGCTTGTCGAACGGGCCATTAAAATTCTCCAATCAGAATTATTGATCGAAATTCAAATTCACCGGCGCCTTTTTGAGTGAAGCGGATGCCGAAACCGGCACACTCTTGTCGACCTTCTCGAACATGAAGTTATCGGCCCAGGCTTCGCCTTTGCCGCCGGCCAGAATGAAGCCGTAACAGATGTCCTTGCTCTCGGCGGGGACGTCCAGCACCGCATCGTAACGCTTCCAATCGGTGGTGCCACCGACATGCCGCTCCCCATTGTTGTAAAATCCCAGCACCTTGGAATCGCCATCGACCCGCATGAAGAGCTGCTCTGCGCTGGCCTCGACAGTCTTGAACCGGGCCGATACGCGCACGCGCTGGCCACTATAATCCGTAGCCGCCACGCATTGATTCATAGCAAAAAAATCATCGGCCGGAGCTCCCGGCTTGGCCTTGATATAGGCGGCCTGCTTGCCAACGGCACCCGCCATGGGCGCTGTACCGAAGTCATAGTATTTCGCGTTGGCGATCCCGCCGGACCAGCCTGGAGGAAATCCAGGACCTGCCAGCGCGGGCGCCGCCAGCGCCAGCACAAGTCCTGCAGCACTTGTGATCTTCCATTGCGCCTTCATGAAATTCTCCATCAATTCGCGGTGCTTGAACCGCCCGGCATCTGCCGGATCATTGCCTGCCGCATCGCTTCAGGATCGCTGAGGATCACGGCGGCGCGGCCCTCGTCCAAACCGAAGGTCGATGTATCGATCCTGCGCGGCATGGGTGGCGGCATTGGTGCGCGGCCCGCAAGCCCCGTATAGACCGCCAGCACCAGGCAGGCCGCCATGGCGGCGAAGAGCATCGGAATCTGGCGCCGCCGAACCTGTTGGGCGCGGGCCGCCGCCAGGATGCAGGCGTCGATAACGGCGTTCGGCATCTCTCGCGCGCTCGCCCGGTACAAGGCGGCAACATCATCATCCTCGTCCGGCGTCATTTCCACGCCTCCAGTTTTTCGCGCAGATGACGGTTGGCGTATTTGAGGCGGCTTTTCACTGTCTCATAAGGCGCCGCGGTCACGACCGCGATTTCCTCCAGCGTCAGTTCGCCTTCGGCTTTCATCAGGAAGACTTCGCGCTGCGCCATGGGCAGGGCGTCGATCGCCGCACCCAGCGCCTCGCCC
>CAITEM010000394.1 GCA_903891395.1 uncultured Hyphomicrobiales bacterium
TGCCGGGATGAATAATGTTGACGTTGATGTCGTCGCGGTTGCCGAGCGCGGTGAGGCCCTTGGAGAAATTCCCCAGGGCCGCGTTGACCGAGCCGCCGATCAGAAACTCCGGGCCCGGCGTGCGGCCGGCGCCGCCGCCGATATTGATGACGCTGCCGTGGGCTTCCTTCAGCAGTGGCCAAAACAGCCGTGTCAGCCGCACCGCGGCATGGTATTTCAGCGCGAAGCCGTCGGCCCAGAGATCGTCGGCCAGTTCGAGAAACTTGCCGCCTTTGGTCGCGCCGGCGCAGTTGACCAGCACGTCGCAGCGATTGAAACGCTCTTTGACCTTGGCGAAAACCTGCTCGCAGCCGGCCAGCGTGCGCAGGTCGCCGGCCACCGTCATCGGCGCCGGTCCGCCGGCGGCGACGGCTTTGGCGCCCTCGGCCAGATTGGCGGCATTGCTGGCCGCCAGCACTGTTTGTGCCCCCTCGCGGGCAAAGGCTGCGGCGATGCCCCGCCCGATACCGCGGCTGCCACCGCTGACGACAACGACTTTTCCCTCGAATTCCTTTGGCACGGCTTCCCCCCTTATTGAATTTGAGGGCTTTATACGCGGCCTTAAGGCTCCCCGCGAGTGGTTGAACACCCCGCCGCGGTGCAATGAAACTTTCCGGCCCGACTGCCGTTGTCTCCGGCCAGGGGGAGATTTTCATGCAAGACGACTCAAGCACGCTGCCGATGATCGCCGCCCATGGCGCCGATCGGCTGCCGTCGGTGTCCATCGACAGCTATAATCTCGAGTTGAAAGACGACGAGGGCTTCCTCGGCGACCGCGCCAGCAAGGGCGCCTTCCGCGACCTTGTCGAAAACTGGCGCAAGGTACTGCGCAAAAGTGGCGACGATCCATTCGGCGACGAGCCCAGCGAAAAGCTGTCCAAGAAGATGCTGGATGAAGGTCTGACCAAAGGCAGCCTGGAAGCGGCTGCGGTCATTCACAGTGCGATCGAGGAGTTCGCGCAGGAGCTGGCGCTTGTCATTCGCCGCTTTCTCAAACTCAAGGCCTGGAAGGACACCGAGCGCTTTGTCATCGGCGGCGGCTTCCGTGACAGCCGCGTCGGCGAACTGAGCATCGCGCGCACCTCGATCATTCTCAAGGCCGACGGCATCGACGTCGAATTGGTGCCGATCCGCAACGATCCCGACGAAGCCGGCCTGATCGGCGCGGCGCACTTGGCGCCGAAGTGGCTGTTCAAGGGCTATGACGCGATTCTGGCCGTCGACATCGGCGGCACCAACATGCGGGCCGGCGTAGTCGACCTCAATCTAAAGAAGGCCGCCGACCTGTCGAAGGCGAGCGTCTGGAAATTCGAACTGTGGCGGCACGCCGACGAAAAGAAAGTCGACCGCGAAGGCGCGGTGGACAGTCTGGTCAAAATGCTGAAAGAGCTGATTTCGCTCGCCGAGAAGGAGAAGTTCAAGCTGGCGCCGTTCATCGGCATCGGCTGTCCCGGCATTATCGAGAAAGACGGCACCATCGACCGCGGCGCGCAGAACCTGCCGGGCAACTGGGAAAGCAGCAAATTCAACCTGCCTTTATTGCTCCACACGGCGATTCCCAAGATTGGCGGCGAGGACACCGCCATCGTCATGCACAACGACGCCGTGGTGCAGGGCCTGAGCGAAGTGCCCTTTATGACCGACGTTCAGCATTGGGGCGCGCTGACCATCGGCACCGGCCTTGGCAATGCCCGCTTCACGAACCGCAAGGCGGACGGCGACTGAGCCGCCATTGACCTGATCCCGTTCTCGTTCAGAATAAGAAAAAAGAACGAGAATTGGGGAAACGGTGAAGCCGGCGCCATTCGCCTACAAGAAGGCCCGCTCGCTCGACGAGGCGATCGCGTTGCTCGGCGAGCATAAAGACGCGCGGCTGCTGGCGGGCGGGCAGAGCCTGATCGCCACCCTCAACATGCGGCTATCGTCGCCTAACGTGTTGATCGACATCAACGGTATTGGCGGACTTGATAGGATCGAAGAGAAAAGCGGCGCGGTCGAGATCGGCGCGCTGGTGCGACACGTTCAGGCCGAACGCTCCGAAATTATTGCCAAGCTCGTTCCGCTGATCGCGCGCGCCATGCCGTATATCGGCCATCCGGCGATCCGCAATCGCGGCACGCTCGGCGGCTCCATCGCCTTCGCCGATCCGGCGGCGGAATTGCCGGCCTGCCTGCTGGCGCTCGACGGCGAGGTCGACGCCACCGGTCCGAAGGGCAAGCGTACGATCAAAACGGCGAATTTTTTCACCGGCCTGTTCGAGACCGCGCTGGGACCGCAAGAGATACTCACCGCCATCCGGATTCCGGTAGCGAACAAAGAGACAAGAGTTGGCTTCGCCGAACTGGCGCGGCGGCACGGCGACTACGCCATCGTCGGGCTCGCCGCCAGTGCGCGCAGCGACGGCAAAGGCCTCAAGGACGTGCGACTGAGTTTCTTCGGCGCCGGCGACACACCATCGCGCTCGCGCGACGCGGAGACCGCGCTCGAAAGCGGCGATGTCGACGCCGCGGTCGACGCGCTCAATCTCGAACCGCATGATGATGTGCAGGCGACCGGCGCAACGAAAAAGCACCTCGCGGGCGTGCTGTTGCGCCGCGTCGCACAACAATTGATGGAGCCGCGGGCATGACCGGCCTTGCGCTCGACATCTCCCTCACCGTCAATGGCGAGACATTCAACGAGCGCATCGAACCGCGCCAGACGTTGGTCGACTTCCTGCGTGACAATCTCAGCCTTACCGGCAGCCATGTCGGCTGCGAGCATGGCGTCTGCGGCGCCTGCACCGTGCGCGTCGATGGCGCTATCGTGCGCGGCTGTTTGATGCTGGCGGTGCAATGCGATGGCTCACACGTGGAGACGATCGAAGGCCTCTCGGATTCCGGTGAAGTTGCCGACCTGCAACTGGCGTTTGAGCAACGCAACGCCCTGCAGTGTGGCTTCTGCACGCCCGGCATGATCGCGACGGCGCAGGAGTTGCTGGCGAGAGGCGGCGTGCCGAGCCGCGACGAAATCCGCGAGCACATCTCCGGCAACTACTGCCGCTGCACCGGCTATCACGCCATCGTCGATGCGGTGGAAGCGGTAGCGCAGGCACGCAACGTGGCACGCGCGGGAGCGGAAAAGTGAAAATCACCGCCGACTCCCCCTCCGCCCTCACCGCGCTCGACCGGCCGAACTCCTATATCGGCCGTACGGTGCCGCGGCCCAATCTGGCGCGGCTGACGCAAGGCCGGGGGCAATATGTCAGTGACCTCGGGCTGCCGCGCATGGCACACGTCGCCTTCGTGCGGTCGCCGCACGCGCATGCGCGAATCACGGCAATCGCGGCAGATGCGGCAAGAAAATCGCCCGGCGTGATCGCCGTGGTCACCGGCGCCGAACTTGCCAAAGTGATGACGCCGTGGGTCGGCGTGCTGACCCATCTCAAAGTTCTGAAGTCGGCGCCGCAGGCCCCGATCGCCGTCGAGGTCGCGTGCTGGCAAGGCGAGGCGGTCTGCGCCGTCGTGGCGCGCTCGCGCGCCGAAGCCGAAGACGGCTGCGAACTGGTCGACGTTGCTTATGAAGAGCTGCCTGCCGTTACAAATCCGGAGACCGCGCTCGACGCCAAGACGCCCGTGATCCATGCCTCGCTCGGCGACAATCTATGCTTCGAGCGCAAGCTCGATGTTGGCGCGGTCGATCAGGCGTTTGCCTCATCCGACGCCGTCGTCGAGACCACCTTCGTGTTCGGCCGGCATACGGGTGTGACGAATGAACCGCGTTCCATCGTCGCCGACTGGAATGCGGCCGAAAAACGCATGACCGTCTATCAAGGCACGCAGGCGCCGCACATGATGCAGGACCTGTTCGCCAAGCATCTCGGGCTGACCATCGACCAAGTGCGCGTGCTGACCAAGGACGTCGGCGGCTCGTTCGGCATCAAGGTGCACACCTATGCCGACGAGATGGCGACGGTGGCGTTGGCGAAGCTGTTGCGGCGCCCGGTGAAATTCGTCGCCGACCGCATCGAAAGCTTCGTCACCGACATTCATGCGCGCGACCATCGCGTCAAAGCCAAGATCGGCGTGATGAAGGACGGCACCATCACCGCCTTCGAGATCGACGATCTTACCGGCATCGGCCCCTACTCGGTCTATCCGCGCACTTCGGGTATCGAGGCCAATCAGGTCGTCAACCTCACCGGCGGACCGTACAAATGCCCGAACTACCGCGCTCAGACGCGCGTCGTGTTCCAGAACAAGAACGTCATGTGCCAGTACCGCGCGGTCGGCCATCCGATCGCGGTGGCGGTGACCGAAGGTCTGGTTGAGCTTGCCGCTGCCAAGATTGGCATGGACCCGCTGGAAATACGGCGGCGCAATCTGATCGCCGACGACGCCTACCCGTGCGGCTCCGCGTCCGGCCTGAAGTTCGAGCAATTGTCGCACCACGAAGCGCTGGCCAATCTTGACTCGATGATGAATTACGCCGGCCTGCGTGCCGAACAGACGAAGCTGCGCAAGCAAGGCATCTATCGCGGCATCGGCTTTGCATCCTTCATCGAGGTGACCAACCCTTCGGCAGCGTTCTACGGCGTCGGCGGCGCCCGCATCACGTCGCAGGACGGCGCTACGGTGAAGCTCGACGCGCAGGGCGCCATCACCATCCATTCGGGTGTCACCGAACAGGGTCAGGGCACCGAAGCCGTATTGGCGCAGTGCGTCGCCTCGTCGTTCGGCGTGTCGATGGACAAAGTACGCGTCATCGTCGGCGATACCGACAACACGCCCTATGGCGGCGGCACCTGGGCCTCACGGGCGGCCGGCATCGGCGGCGAAGCCGCGTGGCAGGCCGGCAAAGCGTTGCGTGGCAATGTGCTCGCCGTCGCCGCCGCGATGCTGCAGGCCAAACCCGAGGACTTGGACATCCGCGACAGCATTGTCGTCGACAAGGCCACCGGCGCCGAACGGCTCGGCCTCGATGAACTGGCGCGCGTCGCCTATTTCCGGCCGGACACGCTGCCGCCCGGCTTTCAGGCGGAACTGATGGCAACGCGGCATTACGTGCCGCGCGCGTGGCCCTTCGCCTTCACCAACGGCATCCAGGCGAGCTACCTCGAAGTCGATACCGATACCGGTTTCGTCAAACTGCTGAAGCATTGGTGCATCGAGGATTGCGGCACCATCATCAATCCACAACTGGTCGATGAGCAGATTCGCGGCGGCGTGGTGCAAGGCATCGGCGCGGCGTTGTACGAGCAATGCCTCTATGACGAACGCGGCCAGATGCTCAACGGCAACATGGCCGACTATCTGGTGCCGATGGCGGTCGAGATGCCGGACATCCAGTGCGGCCACGTCGTCTCGCCCACCGCCGATTCAGAACTCGGCGCCAA
>CAITEM010000395.1 GCA_903891395.1 uncultured Hyphomicrobiales bacterium
ATCGATCTCGCCGTCCGGCGCAAGGCGCGCCTGCGCCGATAGCTCGTTGATATAGAGCATCGCTACCGCACGGCTGGTGATCTGCTCGGAGCAGCCGAACGGATAACGGTCGAGCGCATTCAAGAGCGTGGCGGCGTCGAGCGAGGTCGAAATCGACACCGACAGACCGGCACGGCCGGTGCCGGGCACGAAATCGGCGAACATGTCGTTCGACAACGTAAATGTCTCGCCTTTGGCCAGCGGGCGCACGGTGCGCCGTGTCAGCGTCTGCGTCGCCGGACGCACGTCGAGGCCGTAAGCCCGCTCCATGGCAAAGCCGTTCGGCCCCGTGACCGCGACCTTGACGGTGCTGGCGCCCGAGCCCGACGCTGAAACCGGCACCGAGACCTTGTCGCGCTGCTTGGCCGCAAGCTTGAGCGCGAGCGGTTTATCGGCCTCGTTTTTCACCGTGCCATCGGCGGTGACGGCGAAGGTGTAATCGCCGGCCGCGCCTTCGACATTGTCGAGTTCAAGCTGAACGTTGCCGCGGTCGCCGGTGCGCAGGAAACGCGGCAGCGTCGCGGTGAGCACCACGGTGTCGCGCACGATGACATCGCCGGAAGCCTTGCCGACTTTGTCCTTGGTCCAGGCCACCGCCATGACGCGCACCGACCCGGCGAAGGCCGGAATGTCGAACTGCACATTGGCGATGCCGTCGGCGCCGACGGTGACGATGCCGGAATAGAGCGACAGCGGCGCCTGCGACGGCGGCGAGCCGGACAGTTCCGCGCCACCGGCGTCGCCGCCCGAACGGATCGCGCCCTTGGCGCCCTGCATGCCGTCGATCAGTTGCCCGTAGAGATCGCGCACCTCCGCCGTCAGGCGGCGCTGGCCCAGATAATAATCGTCCGGCGCCGGCGGCTTGTAATTGGTGAGGTTGAGAATGCCGACATCGACGGCGGCAACGACGACGCGCGCGTCTTCGCCGGGCGCAAGGCCGGCGAGTTTGACCGGTACCGAAAGCTGCGAATTCGGCCGCAGCGTCGGCGGCAGTTTCATGTCGAGCGCCAGCGAATGCGTGCCGCGGTCGATCGAGAACCACTGCACGCCGATGGCGCGGCCGGGCATGCGCTGCGCCGGGGCGTCGAGCGGCCGGCGCAGCGTGGCGACGACATAGGCGCCGGTGCCCCAATCCTTGCCGACGGTCATTTTGACCGGCGTGCTGCCGGCTTTGACTTCCTGCGTCTGGCTCGCGACCAGACGGTCGGTGAAGACGTTGACGGTGACGCGGCCGGCGGTGGCCGCCGTCACCGCGACGTTCATGGCGTCGCCGGTTTTGTAGTCGGTCTTGTCGAGCGCGATCTCCAGCAGGTCCGGCGTGTCGGCGCTCGACTCGGCGTAGAAGCCGGCGTCGAACGACAGCGACGTGATCGACGCGTTCGGATCGGTCACTTCAAGACGATAGCGTCCCCACTTCACCGGCATCGACAGCCGCGCCGGTTTGTCGGCAACGATATCGACCACGCCGTTGGCGACGCGCTCGGTGCGCTTGACCGGCTCGAACTCCCACTGCCCGTTCTGGCGGTACCATTGATAGGTCGTGTCCACCTTGAGCAGTTCGTATTTCAGGCCGGTCTTGGCCATCGGTTTGCCGTCCGGCGTGACCATGACAATGTCGAAGTCGGCATTGGCGCCATCGTCGAGCGAGCGGCCGGAGAAGGCCGGCTTGACGCCGATCATCGCCGCTTCCGGCGCAATCGGCAGCGTCAGGCTGCGCTCGACCGCGCGGCCGCCGGATTCCGCCATGCTGACCGTGATCTGCGCTTCGAGCGGGCGTGACGTTTGCGGAATCTTGTCGAGCTTGACGGGAAACGCCGCCTTGCCGGCGGCGTCGGTCGGCGGCACGTCCTCGAGCTCCTGGCGCACCGCGGTAACGTCGTCATCGGCCAGCCCAAAGGCGTAGCCGGGAAAACCGGGACGTTCTTTGGCAGCGTTGATGGTGACCGCGCCCGACAGTTCGAGAGCGGACGCCGGCGCGCCATAGAGGAAACGGCCATCGACGCTGATCTGCGTTTCGCCATCGCGCGGCATGACCGTCGTGGCCGATTTCAGATCGAACTCGACGCGGTCGGCGACGTAGTCCTCGACCATAAAGGTGGTCTCGCCCACCGGCGGACGCTTCGGATCGGTATAGGCGCGCACGCGCCAGGTGCCGGTCGACGCGGTCGAGACGATGGGCACAATGAGGCTGCGGCCGCCAAGGCCCTGGTCGGGCACCGGCACGCGGCGATATTCGACGCCATCCGGACGCTCGACCACCAGCGTCAGCGGCACCGAAGGCGACGCCACGCCGCGCACGTCGCGCAGCAGTGCCGTCACCGCGACGGATTCGCCGGTGCGATAGACGCCGCGTTCGGTGTAGACGAAGGCATCAAGCCCGGCGGGCACCTGCCGCCCGGCGACGCCGCGGTC
>CAITEM010000396.1 GCA_903891395.1 uncultured Hyphomicrobiales bacterium
AGCAATGGCGGCGGCACGGCAAACCCCACCGGGAGCAAGACCGAATAGGAATGACGTTGGCACTTCGGTGTCAGGTCCGTCCGGGCCAGTCATTCGGGTAGGTTGCTTGAGGCGCCGGGCAACCGGCGCACGAGAGGAATGGCCGCCACGTTTGCGGTGCAAGCCGCAGGCCTTACAGAACCCGGCTTATAGGCCGGCTGATATGCTGACGAGGGCTCGGTGGGAAATCACCGGGCCCTCACCAATTTCATTTCACTTCGGCAGAAGGCCGATGTCGGTGAGCGCCGCGGTCATCACCGTGCGCTCCTCCTCGAGGAACGCCTGCTCTTCCGCGCCGGCCATGAAGGTGTTGGCCCAGTACTTCTTGGCGAGTTCGGCTTCCCACTCGGCACTCGACGTCGCGGCGGCAAAGGTGCGGTCCCAGAACGCGACGGCGTCCTTCGAGATGCCGCCAGCGCCGATGATGCCGCGCCACATGCCGACCTTGCAGTTCACACCGCTCTCGACGAGCGTCGGCACATCGGCGAACAGGCCGCCGAGACGCTTGGGCGCCGACAGGGTCAGTGTGCGCAGCTTGCCGGCTTCCAGTTCCGGCACGGCGCTGACCGCGGTGATGACGCCGAGCGCGGCTTTGCCCTCAAGAAGATGCGCGATGGCGTAACGCGCCGAGTCGAACACCTCGATCTTGAGCGCCTTGGAGTCGCCGCCGGCATGCGCGGTCAAACGCGACAGCGCGATGTGGTTGGGATTGCCGAGCGCGGTGGCGAGCGCTATCGTCACCGCCGCGGTGTCAGCCTTCAGGCGGCGCACGAGGTCGGCAACATCCGTGATGGGCGACGCCGTCGGCACAATGAAGATCGGATATTCGGTGTAGAGGTTCGCCAGCGGCGTCAGGTCGGAATAGTCCGACGGGCTCACGCCGAGCAGCTTGTTGCTGATGATGGTCGGCGAATTGATCGCCAGCACATGCGGATTGCCCTCGTTCTTGCGCAGGTAATCCCAGGCATTGCCGCCGCCACGGCCGGCGATATTGGTCAGCTTCACCGTCTGATCGAGCAGTTTGTGCGCGTTCAAGACTTCGATCAGCGCGCGCGCCGGCCGGTCCTGTCCGCCGCCGGGCGGCGTGCCCGCGACGAGTTCGATTTCCTGCGTCGGCCGCCAGTCATTTCCAGTCATCATTTTTTGTCCGTGTTGAGGCCACCGAGCACCTTGGCCCAGAGCGCCACTTCGTCTTTGTAGAATTTGTCGAAATAGTCGGCGCCGCGTTCCTTCGGCGACGGCACGTCGTAGCCGAGATCGGCAAAGCGTTTGGCGACTTCGGGATCGGCCAGCGCGACGTCGAGCGCTTTGCTCAGCTTCTCGATGATCGGGCGCGGCGTGCCCTTCGGCGCCGACAGACCGAACCAGACCGTCAGATTGAAGGCCGGCATGCCGGCTTCCTTGGTGGTCGGCACGTCCGGCAGCATCGGCGAGCGGGCATCGCCGGTGACGGCGAAAGCCTTGAGTTTGCCGGTCTTGATGTGCTGCGCGATGTTGATGATCTGGTTGCAGCCGAAGTCCACGGTGCCGGCGACCAGATCCATCGTCGCCTGCGGCGTGCCGCGATAGGACGCGACCGTTGGGTGAACGTCGGCGACCGTGTGGAACACCGAGCAGGCGAGATTGGACAGGGAGCCGATACCGGCGTCGGCCTCGGTCACCTTCTTCTCGTTCTCTTTCAGGTAGGCGACGAATTCCTTCAGCGTATTGGCGGGGATTTCGCTGCGCGCCACCAGCACCACCGGCGACAGATTGATCAGGCCGATCTGCTCGAAATCGGTCGAGCGGTATTGCAAATCCTTGTTGAGGAATTCGGCGGCGGCGTTGGTGCCGGAACCCGAGACCGCCAGCGTGTAGCCGTCGGGCTTGGATTTGGCGACGCGGTTGCTGCCGATAACGCCGCCGGCGCCGGGGGCATTCTCGACGATGATCTGCTGGCCGAGCGCCGCCGACATGGGACCGACGATCATGCGCGCCGAGGTGTCGGACGGACCGCCAGGCGGGAACGGCGTCACCAGCGTGATGGTGTGGGTCGGGTAATCCTGCGCAAAGGCGCTCGACAGCAACAGAATACTCGCCACGGCGAGCGACAGAATTGTTCTCACGGCATCCCCCAATGCCCGGCATTCACAACCGGTTGGCGGGCTTATACGCCAACCGGGGCGGGAAAATAGAGGGCCAAATGCGCGGCTGTTGCCGCCGTTTCCCGCCCTGCGGGCGCCGTATTGCCGGAAAATCGAGACCGCCGCCAACGACGTGTTCCTGACGATGGAACTTCTTAACGCCAGTGCCGTTGTCCAGCACCTCGCCACCGAGGAACCGGCCGCGCCCCGCAACAGCGCTGCCGCCGCGCCTGCATCTTAGGGAGATTACACCGTGTCGATTGGTACCATCATCCTCATCATCCTTGTCATCGCCCTGCTCGGCGGCTTTTCCGGCCTCGGCGGCGGCCCGTTCTACGGCACCGGCTATTACGGCGGTGGCGGTCTCGGCCTCGTCGTCGTGATCCTGCTGATCCTCGTGCTGCTC
Source organism: uncultured Hyphomicrobiales bacterium (assembly GCA_903891395.1). Lineage (GTDB taxonomy): Bacteria > Pseudomonadota > Alphaproteobacteria > Rhizobiales > Xanthobacteraceae > Pseudolabrys. The sequence goes on from CAITEM010000396.1 coordinate 2,569, forward strand.
GGCCGTATCTAGCCGCGACAGCGTTCGATCAATTGAGCCGGCGTGCGCTGTTCAGCGCGCGCCGGCTATTTTTTGCGATGCGCCGCCGCCAAGTTTGAAAGCATCGCGGCCCGCGCCGCCGACTCCTGATAAGTTCGGATCAGCTCTTCCGCCTCGCTCAAACTGGCTTCTGCGTCACAGCCATGCGACGCCAGCCAGATGACGGCGCCGAATGGATCGCCAGTGCCAAGCCGGTCGCGCAATTCTTTATAGGACATCGGCTCGTCGGGTTTCGGCCGATGAATGCGCGCAAGTTCTTCGTGCAACTCCGCCTGCGCGGCGTCACACAGCGCGGGCGTCGCCCCAAGATCGAGCGCGGGTAGAAGCCGCAACACCGTCCAGGGATCGCCTTCGCCGCCGGACCTCAACATCTCAACCGCATCCGCCGTGCGATGATCGAGCGTGCGCGCGCCGGCCAAGGCCGGGTCGCGGTATTCTTTCTTGTCTTCGAAGCTGAGCCAGGCGCGCAGATGCGCCTTCGGCGTGAGCTGGGAGAATCTTTCCGGATAATTACGCACGATGGCGCCCAATTGCTTCGGGTCCCGCAGATCGCGTAACTCATAAACGTCGTAGGCCGGGTCCTTGTAGCCCTTCACCATGGTTTCCCAGGCCTGCACCTCGGCGGTGGCGTCGCAGTCATAACCGATCAGCCACTTCATGGCGGCAAGCGCGTCCGACACCTCGAAGGCGATGTCACTGAACGGTTTTGATTCAGGGACCGCGAGCACCAAGGGCGCGAGACGTTTGCGCAGCAGCGCACGCGCTCTATCGCACAGCACCGGCGTCGGCGTCAGATCGAGCCGGCCGAGGAAGCTGAGTGGAAAATCGCCACGCTCGAGCATGAGTTCGGCGTCAGCCTGGCGCCGATCCAGGGTGGCGATGTGCTTGAGCATGTCGTCCAGCCTGGTCGCGTTGCGCGTGTTGAAGAAGGGCACCCAATCCCACAGCGGCGCGTCGGCCGGCAGTTTGGCGAGGTCGGCTTCGTATTTCGCCAGAATCGCCGCGTCGCGATCGTCGGCGGCGTTGCGGACTTTGTCGAACGGCACGATGGCGAGACAGAGCGCCGCCACCAGTCCCCACGCCGCGATGCCGGCCAGCCGCGCCGGGATCGCGGCGCGGACCGGCGGCAATAAGGCCCAGAAGGAATAAGCGACGACCAGCGGCGGGATCGACGCTGGAATGATCAGCGGCCAAAGACCCGGCGGCTGCGACGGCCGCATCAGCAGTTCGAGCACGTTGAAGACAACAAGGCCGGAGGCCGGGACCAGGATCAATGCGACGGCCGCCGCCGGCGCCGGCATCGCGCCTTTGAGAAAGGCGATGAGCACGATCGCGGACAGCAAAATCCAGAGGACGATGATTTCAAGCGCGCCGTAGGCTTGCGCGTAACCATTGCCAGCCGCGTCGCTGCCGGTGAGGCTGTTCAACGTCGCAATCTGCAAGGCGTAAAAGAACAGCGCCAGGATGCTCAGGATCGTGGCGAAGACCACCGCCCCCTGCGACAGCTTCCTGGTATCGGCCATAAATCAGCCCTCTCGCCTCTGGCGTCGATCATTCTATGTCGCGTGACGGACGCCAAGGGTTCAAAGGCGGATGATTACATTGTTGGCGCAACTTTAGCAGGCTTGTCTTAGCCCCGGCAGGGCGGCATCGTGCGGCCTTCCTGAACGGGGCGTGCTTCAATGGCGGCGAAGAAGTCAGCAAAAAAATCGACCTCATTGTGGGATTTCTGGATCGACCGCGGCGGCACCTTCACCGACGTGGTCGGGCGCGCGCCTGACGGCACGCTGACCGCACACAAGCTGCTCTCCGAGAATCCCGAAGCCTATGCCGATGCCGCCGTGCAAGGTATCCGCGATCTCCTTGGGCTGAAGTCGGGCGAGCCGATTCCCGCCGGCCGCGTCGGCGCGGTAAAAATGGGCACCACGGTGGCGACCAACGCGCTGCTGGAGCGCAAGGGCGATCGCACACTACTGCTCATCACCAAAGGCTTCCGCGACGCGCTCAAAATCGGCTACCAGGCGCGGCCGAAAATCTTCGCACTGGAAATCATCAAACCGGACCTCGTCTACGAGCGCGTCGCCGAAGTCGACGAGCGCGTGCGCGCCGACGGCACGGTCGAACAAGCGCCCGATCTCGACGCCGTGCGCGCCGATCTCGAGGCGGCGAAGGCCGACGGTATCGACGCTGTCGCCATCGTGCTGATGCACGCCTATCGCTTTCCCGAGCACGAGCAACGCATCGCGAAGCTCGCACGCGACATGGGCTTCGGCCAGGTTTCGGTCAGTCACGAAGTGTCGCCGCTGATCAAGCTGGTCGGACGCGGCGACACCACGGTGGTGGATGCGTATCTGTCGCCCATCCTGCGGCGTTATGTGGCGCGGGTGGCGGGCGAGATGACTTCGTCTTCACCCTCCCCTGGAGGGGGAGGGTCGACT
>CAITEM010000397.1 GCA_903891395.1 uncultured Hyphomicrobiales bacterium
CGATCCTCGGGCGTAAATCCCAGTCCGCGCCGCGCGATCTCGAACGGCTTGAGCCGCGAAATATCGCCGCCGTTGAACGTCACGACGCCCTGGCGCTCGGCGATCAAGCCCATGATCGCCTTCATGGTGGTGGACTTGCCGGCGCCGTTGCGGCCCATCAGCGCCACGACCTCGCCGCGGCCGACCTCGAAGTTCAGGTCATAAAGAATGCGTGCGGCGCCGTACCAGGCGCTGAGGTTTTCGACCTTGAGTAACGGCTTGCTCATGGTGCGGCCCCATGCGCCACGGCAAAAGTCTTGCCGGTGCCGAAGTAGACCTCCTGTACCTTTGCATTGTCGCGAATGGCATCCGCGTCGCCATCGGCAATGACACGGCCGCGCGCGAGGACGATGATGCGGTCGGCATAGGCGAACACCACGTCCATCGAGTGTTCGGTGAAAAGACCAGAGATGCCGCGCTCCACCACCAGCTTTTTGACCAGCTCGATGAGGCCGTGGCGTTCCCGCGCGCCCATGCCGGCCGTCGGCTCGTCCATCAGCAACAGTTTCGGATCGTTGGCGAGCGCGATGGCCAGTTCGATGCGCTTGACGTCGCCGTACGCGAGTTCGCGGCTCGGCCGGTCGGCGGCCTCCTGCATACCGACCTGACCGAGCAGATCGAGCGCGCGCGCGCGGTGCATCTTCGCGACCGGCCGCCAGAGTTTGTAGGTCTCTCCGGCATACGACAGTAGCGCCATCTGCACGTTCTCGACCACCGTCATGGAGCCGAACGTCGCCGCCACCTGGAAGGTGCGGCCGACGCCCAGCCGCCAGATCGCCCGCGGCTCAAGACCGGCGATGTTGTTGCCGTCGAGCAAAATTGCGCCGGAATCCGGCGCGAGCTGCCCGTTGATCATGTTGAAGCAGGTCGACTTGCCGGCGCCGTTCGGGCCGATCATGGCGAGGAATTCGCCGGGCTCGATGGCGAAGTCCACCTCATTCACGGCGCGGACGCCGCCGAACGCCTTCGACAATTTGCGCAAGGCGAGCACGCTCATGACGCGCGCCTTTTGCCGAACAGCCGCGCAACGGCGCCGACGATGCCCTGCGGGAAGGCCAGCACCAGCACCAGAATGATGATACCGAGCAGCGCCCGCCAGTATTCGGTCTGGCGCATCACCGTGTCCTGCAAAACGGCATAGAGCGAAGCGCCGACGATCGGGCCGGTCAGCGTCTGGATGCCGCCGAGCAGCACCATCACCAGGCCATCGATGGAGCGGCCGACGCTGATGGTTTCCGGCGAGATCGAGCCTTTGGCAAAGGCGAACAGCCCGCCGGCAATGCCGCAAATGCCGCCGGCAATCGCGAAGGCCAGCCAATGCACGCGCTTGACGTCGATGCCGATGGCTTCGGCGCGTAAGGCGGAATCACGGCCGGCCCGCATGGCGTAGCCGAACGGCGCGAACAAAAACCGGCGCAGTAGCAAGACGGCGGCAACCGCCAGCACCAGCGCCAGCCCAAAAAACACCCAGGACTTGTCGAATGGCGGCGGCGGCCAGACGCCGATGACGCCGTTGGAACCGCCGGTGAAGCCTTCCCACTGGAACACCGCGGCCCAGACGATCTGCGCAAAGGCCAGCGTCAGCATCGCGAGATAGACACCGGATAGCCGCACCGCGAACCAGCCGAACAACAGTGCACCGGCCAGCGCCACCAAAGGCGCCGCGGCCAGCGCAAAGCCCATCGGCCAGGCCAGCCATTTCACCAGCAGCGCCGCGCCGTAGGCGCCGAGCCCAAAATAAGCGGCGTGACCGAACGAATGCATGCCGCCCGGCCCCATGATGAAATGCAGCGAGGTGGCGAAGATCACCGCGATCAACACGTCGATGCCGAGGACGAGAAGGTAAGGCGATGACTGCGCCAGCAGCGGCAGGCACATCAGCAACGCCAGCACGACAACGGCCAGCGTCTTGAGCATCGGCGTGGCGGGGCGGATCGGCTCTTCCGGCTCGGCGATCGAGCGGACGGCGGCTTGCGGCTTGCCGAGCAGACCATAGGGCCGCGCGATCAACACCGCCGCCATCACCAGAAATTCGGCGACCAAAGTGAATTTGGAGAAGTTTACCGTAACAAAGCCAAAATCGACGACACCGATGCCGATGCACAGCGCCTTGACCTCGGCAATGATCACCGCGGCGAGATAGGCACCGCTGATCGAGCCCATGCCGCCGACCACCACCACGAAGGCGTCACCGATAGCGACCAGGTCGGTGGCGAGATTGGCCGGCTCACGCGCGACCTGCAGGGCGCCGCCCAGCCCGGCGAGCGCCGCACCAAGTGCAAATACCGACGTGAACAGAATCGCCTGGTTGACGCCAAGCGCGCCGACCATTTCGCGGTCCTGCGTCGCGGCGCGGATCAGACGGCCGAAGCGCGTTTTCGCCAGCGCGAAATGCAGGACGAACAGCACCGCCGGCCCGACGATGGCAAGAAACAGGTCGTAGCTCGGCAGCCGGCGTCCGAGAATTTCAATCGAACCACGTAGGCCGGGCGCGCGCGGCCCCAGCAGATCCTCCGGCCCCCACAGCCAGAGCGAGGCGTCGTTGATGACCAGCACCAGCGCGAACGTCGCCAGCAACTGGAACAGTTCGGGCGCGCGATAGATCCGCCGCAGCAGCACGATCTCGATCGCCGCGCCGATGACCCCGACGATCACCGCGGTGGCGACAATGCCGCCCCAGAAGCCGAACGCGCCGCCGATCTTGGTGGCGAAGGAATAGGCGATGTAGGTCCCCAACATATAAAGGGAC
>CAITEM010000398.1 GCA_903891395.1 uncultured Hyphomicrobiales bacterium
GCGGCGAGACGTCACCGCGCGATGCTCGCCATAGCCTGCTTCATCGGTGGTGCAGCGACCGGCGCCGCAATTGCCTTTGTGTTCGGGATCCGACCCTAGGTCCGATCGCCGCGCGGTTCCGCCGCCTCGCTTACGCCCCAGAGCGGATGGTATAGTCGCTCATGCACGTTTTTCTTCCGATTTTGCTGGGCTCTGGCGTGGCGTGGCTGATCAGTGCTGCGGAGCACCGCGTGGGCATGATCGTGATCGTCGTCGCGGCATTCCTGTTCGCCGATGAGATCTTCAGTGCCGGACGGGACCGGGACGCCTTGCGGGAGCGCGTCTACGGGATGGCCGCCCTGCTCGGCATCAGAATGCTCGAGGGGCTGTCGTACTTTGGCTAGAGTTCCAAAAGAAAAGGCGGCCCGCAGGCCGCCTTTTTATCTTTTGGCGAAGGTCGCGATTTACTGAATGACGATCTCGACGCGGCGGTTCTGCGGCTCGCGCACACCGTCGGCCGTCTGAACCAGTGGCTGCGTCTCGCCCTTGCCGATCACCGAGATTGCCGACGCCGGAACGCCGTCACGCACCAGTACATCCTTCACCGCATTCGCGCGGCGCAGCGACAGCGCCATGTTGTACGATTCCGGGCCGGACTTGTCCGTATGGCCAACGGCAGTAATACGAGCCGAGCCCTTGGTCTTGTAGGCGCTGGCCGCCTGGCCGATCGTGCTCACTGCCTGGGCCGACAGATTCGAACGATCCCAGTCGAAGAAGACCATGTAGGACGGGGCCTGCGGAGCGGCAGGAGCCGGCGCTGCGGCAACGGCCGCCTGCGGCTGCCCGAACTTGTAGGCAAAGCCCAGCAGTGCGGTAAAGTTCTGGTTCGGGCTCGAGATCGTCTGACCTTGAACCTGGATGGTCGGATTGGTCGTTCCGACGTAGCGCCCTTCCAAGCCGATGGTCCACGCGTTGGTCACGTTGTAGCGAAGGCCAACCATCGCATCCCAGGCAAACTGGGTGCTGCCCAGCGAGGTGTTGCTATCGATGAACGCGATACCCGCGCCCGCTCCGACGTAAGGCGTCAGCACCGAGGTCGGGAAGAAGTCATAGGAAATGTTGACCAAACTAGTGAGCTGACCGCCCTTGTTGTTGATCGCCGTTCCCGGGATGTTGACATTGAGCGGGGTCTGGCCGTAGCCAACATCGAGATCGATGCGGGGTCCGACGAAGTCGTAGCCGACCTTGCCACCGACCACCCAGCCAAGGCCGGAGGCGTTGTTCGGCGTGCTAAGCGGCGTGCTGAAACCACCACCAGCACCGATATAGAAACCGGGGAGCGCCACAATATCTTGTGCGTGGGCAGCCCAAGGCGTCAGCATGACTGCAATTGCAGTAAAAGCAGCATTTTTCATTGAACGCCTAACCAATTTGTTGCCCCCATTTAGTCGGTCTCTGGCCATACATTATCATTTAGTTCAGCTAGTTCAGCCCCCTAATACTACTTTTATGGTCAAAAGGTCGCCCCCCTGACCGTAACATATCCATATTATTTGCA
>CAITEM010000399.1 GCA_903891395.1 uncultured Hyphomicrobiales bacterium
CCTGCGAGGTCAGCACGTCAACCTGCCGCAGCTTCGTGACGATCTCTTCAGCCGTGTGTCTCTTCCTTGGCATTCTTCAGTCCTCCATCAGGCCATAAGCCATACATCAGGGAGGACCACTTCTCAGGGGGCAGACCAGCGGCATCATTGGCTCCAACATGGAGAGCATGACCGCCGGCAATATCATTTTAGGCGGCGTGATCGGCTTGGGTGTAGACGCTGCGAGCGGTGCGATGAACAAATACACGCCTGAAATCCAAGTGATTATGACGCCGACTCCAGGGTGTCGCCCGCAGGGGGAAGTAGCGCCTCCGTTCGCGACTCCGCCTCGACCTAGGCCAAAAGCGCCGAAGCCTAAGCCACAATCGCCGTCAGCTAGCTAGCAAACAGTCAGACCGCGCCCTTGGCCGAAAGATCGCGGCGGGCCGGTCTGCACCGCGCGGTGGGACATGGCATCCAACGTCAACAGCCCGCCTACTCGTTCGTGTTTCGGCATCAACATCGTAGTCGTGAACGGGGGTATCCCCCCTGTGCCAGATTTAGCCTATCCGGAATCGACCTGCTGAATGTCGGACCCCAATTTTGAAAACGCGAGATCATCGTTGTACGGCGACAACAGCGCACGTGTGATCGACGCTTGCGCCCCGCAGCTTAGGTTAGATTGATACCTCGGGTAACATTAGGGTAACGGTTAAACCCGAAATTTCTTTTAAACTACCGGGGTAACGAGCCGGGCTATCGCCTACCCGCGCACTCAAACCCGTCTACGATTATTCTTAGTGCGTCAGCAAGAGGCGGTCCTGAACTACTTCCGACTCCAAGGTCTGTCCGCCCATCTGAAAGCGGCGAAGCATTGAACGCCCTACGCGAACGGCAACTTGTCGGGCGAACAATCGTGAAGGAATTGAAATTTCGCAATCTTGGTCGCCGGATTTTTTCGATCCATCGATACTAAGCGCGACGAACACACCACGCCTTTTTGCGATTTCAATCGATTTAAAAAGTTCATCGAGGCTAAATTTCTGAGCGCCGTACAGAATTGCTTGGCTATGAGAGTACGGCGGATCACAATAAACTACATCGCCCTCTCGGGCGCGGTCGATAGACTCCGTGTAATCCCGGAGAAAAAACTCGGTCCCTTTAACGCGACGGCCCCACTCATCAACGCGCTTAGAAAATTCTAATGGGTGAATTGGATCATGCGCTCCACACGGAGTCGACATATAGCCGTCGCGCATACGAAAACGAACTACACCGCCGTAACACGAGCGGCAAAGGAATAAGAGGTCGGCACCGTTCGCATTAGAATTATAGCGCAGCTTTATCCCTTCATAACGCTCAACCTTCGGCCCTTTGTTAAAATCGTGCCAACGTTGGGAATACCACTCCTTTACGTTTTCTGGGTTGCTCTTTAATTCGGTCCAAATCTCAATCAGCGGTTTAAAACAATCGGATGCTTCCGCTTTCGTCGGAGTTAACACTCCAAGCAATCCGCCTGATCCAAGGAACGGCTCATAGTACGTTCCAAACCGTTCAGGAAAGAACGATATTATTTCATGCGCAAACCGCTGCTTGTTGCCGATCCATTTCAAAAGCTGAGTCTTAAACGGCTTCGTCATTCGTCGCGAATTAATTACCGATAGGTCGGTTGCACTTTCGACCGGTAAAGCTAGCGCGAATTGCATTAAATTCTCCAACTGATTCGCTAATCGTATATTCCGATTTGGGATATCACGCAAGCCGCGCCACGATCCTTTATGCAACCAGAATTGCACTTTAGCGGGCACGACGCAGTTCAAGCACTACTTCGTGAGTTGCGTATCAAAGCAGGGCTGCGTCAAGCCGATGTAGCCAAAAAGCTCCGTGCCCCACAGTCCTTCGTAAGTAAGTACGAGGTGGGTGAAAGACGGCTCGATATAATCGAAATCCGGGCAATTTGCAGTCTTTTTGGGTTGTCCCTTAGCGAGTTCGTCAAACGATTGGAAAAAAAATTGGCTGGGCGTATGCCATGAAGCCAATCAACAAGTTTCTTAAAAAGCCAAAGTCGTTTTGGGCGTGTGTGCGGTCAATTAGCCAACACGTCGGCTACAGTAGCGGGGACACACTCCTAGCCCCCAATCTCCAACAAATTACCGCAGCCTTCGGCGATCTTGGGCTTGATGCAGTCAAGATCAATCAAAATGGGAACCCAACGCAACTAGCTGCGGATTTAATTGAATACTTTTCCGAACGCGCTCGACTGTTAATGGCTGAGGCTCAACTAAATTTGATGGACGCTGAAAAAGCAAAAAACTTGTTTACGGAGTTGCACACTGCCTTGAACCCGACATGTCCAATTCCGATGAACAAGCAAAAGCTAGCAATGCGTGCACCGGCATATCTCACCGGAATTGTGAATATGCTGATAGAGCAAAACGCAAAGGGAATGCCATGCGATTATGACCCGCGTGAATTGACCACCATAACGCGAGACGGACAGCCATTGAGAACGCTTGCGCGCCGCGTCGATGGAGCGTTCCCTTCAACAATTAATCCAGTAGCCGTTTGGGAAATCAAAGAATATTACTATACGACGACATTTGGAAGTCGCGTCGCCGATGGCGTGTACGAATCACTTCTAGATGGCATGGAGCTAGAAGACCTTCGCGAGCAAGAAAGCATTGATGTGAAGCACTATCTAATGGTCGATGCGCACTACACATGGTGGAAGTGTGGGAAAGCGTATCTGTGCAGAATAGTGGATATGCTGCACATGGGTTACGTTGACGAAGTTCTTTTCGGGAAGGAAGTCGTCGCGGAATTGCCGAGAATTGTTAGCGAGTGGGTCAAGCTCACAAACGAACGCGGCGCGCCCGGCCTACCTGAAAAGACACCGTAGCAACGTCTGAATATGGAGGGCGAGCTCGGGAAGCGACTTCGGCAATACCACTGGCCAGTAAAAACCTTTGAAAAATCGTATGTCACATCGGTCCGGTCTAACCGCCGTGATTTGGGAAAAGCTCTTTTAGCCGATCAACCGTATGCCGCCATTTCAGCGTCTTGGGTCTGCACACCGTGTTCTGATTTCCAAATAGACCGACTTCGTTGAACGCCTTTTCAATCGGGACAGTAGCCAGCCACTCAATCGGAACAAAATATTCACTGCGCTTTGGATCGTCGGCGAACTGGCGATGGAAATCGCCCTTCACCACGTCCAACACGGGCAACTCTCCTTGCGGAGTTTTTACTTTAAATTCCGACGCGCGTTCGGGTTTGCCGGTCACACGCCCAACGCCAACGAAGCCGTAGCCGGGAGCTTTCACCCAAACTCGATCTTCGGGACTCAATAGGGCAAGCGTGTTGCTGTACCATTCACCGCCGCCCGCCGAAATGAACCCGTACTTGACAGCTTCTTCCCACGGGCGACCTTCCGGGCTGTGACCGTAGCAAGCATAATACTCGCCATTCCAAGGCTCATTAGAAGCGGCCGACGGCGTGGCAGCATTGACTTGGGTAGCCACAGGATCGAGCAACCAAGCCCGGCTTATGAGTTGATCCGCGCCATGCGCGAATACCTGAAAGAACAAAACATTTATCGGTATGTCATGACCGCTTAGGTAGCTCACAATTCGTTCGGTCTTATCGTCCAACGACGAAGCAACGATGATTATTTGATGGCTTTGATTCAACGACTCTTCGTCAAGCGGCTGTCCAAATCTCTTTTGAAAATCGCCTGTGAAATCTTTGGACGGCGCGAAGCGGCTGTACATCGCGACAACATCTTCGGGCTTTAGCTTTTCCACCCAACCGGCATAGTCCAACGCCTGGGCCACCACTTCGCGCGGCGTTCGGTCGCGCTTTAGCTCGATCAAAACAAGAGATGCGTCCGGCGCTATGGCTACAAGGTCAACACGGCCGCCGTATCCGGTATTTTCCTGCCGCCCGATCAACATCCATTCATCGGAAAGAATGCGCGGGTCGGCAACGATCATCGTTTCCAGAAGCTGTTCGTTGCTTAGCGCCGACTCCATAAGCTGTTCAGGTGTCGCCGCCACTTTCCAGATCGCATGACGAATCGCCATTCCAAGCCCCGCCGCCTTAATCGGATTGGATCAGACCCTAGCGCAACCGAAGACCTGTGCCTATGCTCATGCGCGGGGGCTAGCTTCCGATGATGAAAACTATTTTTGGGATCGTCGGCGTTATCGGCGTTATTGTGTATCTAAGCTTTGGCACCCTTTCGCCATGCGGGATGCTTCGTGAAACTGTCCGTAAGCATGACGGAATGGCCGCGATCCTGCCGGACGGCCTAGTCGATGCCGCGCTTGCCGCTCAATATGGCGAGCTGAATCCCGGCCGGTGCATCGGCATTCTGTTGAATGGCAACCGAACGCAAGTCGCCGCCGCGCCAGCGACCCCGCAACCAATCGCCCAACCGCCAAGGGTCCAACAGCAAGCGCCGACCGATCCAACGAAGATCGCGATGAAGCAAACCGAAACGGCAATCATGGAATGCCGCTCGAAGCGCCTTAACGGCGAATTGAAAACTTATTTGGCGTCGGCCCAATGCGCCAATCCTAGGATAGTGCAAGCTTGGAGCGCGGCTAATTATAGGTACATGGACCTGATATCGGTGTTCACGACCAAGCGCGCCGTAGTGGCGGAAAAGATGGACCGCAACGAACTAACCGAAGTGCAAGCCCAAGCCGAAAATGCAAAAATATTTTCTGAAATTGTTGAAGCGGAAAAGCGTAGGGACGGCGGGCGATGACCATGAATTTTAAAATCTTTGCATTCGTCGGATTGACCATGGCAAGCACCGGCGTCGCCAGTGCGGCCGACACTATGATTGGACCAATTACGCATATTTGCCGCGACGTGACCCAGACTCCGGAAAACGCCCACCTAACTCTAATGTGGGTTGTCGGGTACGTGTCCGGAGTAAATAATCTTTCGAAGGTCGATTTTCTGAAGGGCCGGGCAATGGACGCAATCATAGATCACTTCCGCGACGTGTGCATGGAATATCCAGATTGGAACGTTATTGACGCGGCGCGTCGCGTTGTCGCGCGACTGAGAATCGAAACGTTACCGCGTGAATTGCGATGAATGCGCCATAGTCTCTTCAAATATTTTTCTGAACGCCAGCACGCCGAATCATTTCTCGATGGCACAATACTTTTCCGGTCGCTGGCGTACTTCCGCGACTATGAAGAACGGACCGCTAGAGGGGATCGAAACGAAGGGACGGCACGCTTCCGACCTGAAGGCGGCTTGGTCATCAATAACCAAACCCAAGGCAAGACGTTCGCACTCGCAAATCACTCCTTTGAATCGTCGGCAAGCGCGAAAGATATTTTAGTTTTTTGTGTGAGCCGGTCGGATACGGACCAAATGAAGGATGAATTCAAAGCGGCCGCATGTGTTGAAATCAGAGAGATAAAAACATTTTGCGACCGGATCAAAGCGGCGTTGCCCGCGACCGCTACATTCATGGGTCGGAAGGTTGACTATTACCAAGAAACGGACGGCGGCGATCCGCGTTGGGCGCTTCCCGAAAAGATCACGTTGTCAAAGCTGAAAGGCTACGCTTGGCAGAATGAGTATCGGTTTTTGTTCAGCCTAACCGATGCGCTGGATTTCGAAAAAGTTCAAACGCTGCTAGTTCACGATGACCACGTAAGGGTCTCGAATCCAAGTGAGCATCAAGAACAATTTTTGAATGTCGGAAGCATTCGCGATATTTGCCGCATTCACGAAATAACGGCGGCGCTCTAGCGACGCTCGCGCGGCTTCCGATTTTGCGAAGTTTCTTTCGCATCGTCTTCGGCTTCATCTTGCAGCGCGACTGCGATCTTATGATTCAGCGACGCACCTAAGCTGAAGCCGGGCGCTCGGGACGCGGCCGTTCCTTGGGCTTGCGGCTCATGTGGCAACGGTTCCTCGCGAATTGTCGGCAAGCCGCCGTTACGTTTCCGGTATACCGCGAAACCAGCGATGACTTAGAGGAAGCGCCGCCAAAGCTCCTCGGCGTTCAAATTGATCGGCCACACCTGTGCCACAGTGAGCTTGGGAATTTGCCGATATTGAACCGTCAGCGAGGCTAGACTAGACTGACCAAGCAATTGAGATTTCGCGAGCAAATAAGGGAAGCCCGTAGCTCAGCTGGATAGAGCGTTGCCCTCCGAAGGCAAAGGTCAGAGGTTCGAATCCCCTCGGGCGCGCCATTTTCGTTTACTCTCCGCGCATCACGTGAACCCGGCCGCTCAGAGCCGGGCGTTCAGTCTCAGGGAGCACGCCATGACCATCTCACGCCGCAGTCTTGTTGCGTCCGCAGCTTTGGGCACCGCCGCCGCCTTCATGCCGCGGGTGGCCTTCGCCGCGTTTCCCGAACGGCCGATCCGACTGATCGTGCCGTTCGCCGCCGGCGGCAATGCCGACATTGTCGGCCGTATCGTCGGCGAGCGCATTTCCAGCGCGCTGGGCCAGCCGGTGATCGTCGACAACCGCGGCGGCGCCGGCGGCAGCATCGGCGCCGAAGCGGTCGCGCGGGCCACGCCCGACGGCTACACGCTGCTGGTCGGCTCCAACGGCCCGCTCACCGTCAACCCCTTCGTGCAGGCCAAGCTCGGCTACGATCCGCTCAAAGACTTCGCGCCGATCGCGCTGACCAGCTACGCCCCGCATTGCATCATCCTTGCCAACAAGGTTGAGGCCAAGACCTTGCCCGACCTGATCGCGATGTCGAAGAAAGAACAGATCAGTATCGCGACGTCGGGCGTCGGCAGCGCCACCCACATGACGCTCGAGCGATTCAAAGCGCAGACCGGCGCCAATGTCGTGCACGTGCCCTATCGTTCCGGCGGCGCACTGATGCCGGACCTGATCGGCGGCAGCATCCAGGCGGCGATGACGGAATTCTCCACGGCGATCCCGCTGCACAAAGGCGGCCAAGCGCACATCGTCGCGGTCGCGCTGGAGAAGCGCTCGCAACTTGCGCTCGACGTCGCCACCTTCATCGACGGCGGCGTCAAGGATTTCACCGCGTCGAGCTATATCGGCATTCTGGCGCCGGCCAGCACGCCGCCCGCCATCGTCGCGCAATTGCAGAAAGCGATCACCGACGGGCTCAACGGCCCCGGCGCCGCCGACAAATTGCGCGGCATGGGCTCGGAAATCGCCACCCCTGAGCAAATGACCTCGGCCGGTTTCGCCGACTTCATCCGCACCGACTACAAGCGCATGGGCGAAGCCGCCAAGCTCGCCGGGCTGGAGCCGAAGTAGCTCTGTTCCGCGTAAGCGGGAATCCGGCATTTCGCGGACAACGTTATCTTTGGTCCTGGGTCCCCGCTTTCGCGGGGACGAACGGATATTATTTCGAATCGAGAATGCCGGCGCTGTCCTTCCCGGCGAAGGCGCGCCGGACTTCATCGTAGATCGGCCGCACCGAGCTCTGAAAAACCCGGCGTTCGCTGTCGGTCAGATCGGCCACTTCACAGCCGGCGGCTTCGATCGCCTTGCGCGCGGTCAGTTCTTCCTGCTCGGCAAAGCCGCGCTGCGCTGGGATGGCGTCGCGCACCACGGCGCGCACGGCGTCCTGCACGTCCCGCGGCCATGAATCAAAGCTCTGGCGGTGCGCCGCGATAACGCGCGACACATAGAAATGATTGGTCAGCGTGTGAAACTTGTGCAGCTTGTGCGCGCCGTAGGTCACCGTGTTGGCGAGCGGATTTTCTTGGCCATCGATTTCACCGTTTTTCAGCGCGGCGATCAGCTTCGCCAAACCGACATGCACCGGCTTGGCACCCATCAATTCGAAACTGCGCGCCTGGATCTTGCTGTTGAGCGTACGCACGCTCATGCTTTTGAAGTCGGCGGGCGAGCGCACCGGGCGAATCGAATTCGAAACATGCCGGAAGCCGTTCTCAAAAAAGCCCAGCACACGACTGTTGGTATTGGCTTCGATGCGGTCGGCCAGGAGCGCGCCGAAAGCGCCGTCGATCGCCGCCCGCGCTTCCGCTTCGTTGGCGAACAAAAACGGCAGATCGGCCAGCCCGACCTCCGGTATTTGCTCCGCCAGTCCGCTGGTGGACTGATAACCCAGCGACAACGCGCCGCGCTCGACCAGCGACAGCACGTCCTCGGCGTTGTAGCCAAGGTCCATGACGTTCCAGACATATTGAATATCGACGCGGTCGCGGAACTGCCGGGCGAGCCGGTCGCCGATCAGCTTGAGGCCGCGGCTGAACGAGGTTGACGGCGGGCCATAGCCGCCGAGCCTGATCTGGATGGGATCGGTCATGACAGTACCTATTGGATATAGAGAACGGGATGGAAGATCGCGGCAGACATCAACTGGTCTGGCGTTTTATTTCTGTATTTTTCGTTGAGCGAATTGATCGCGCCGACCATCGCCGCGGCAGGGCGGCCTGCGGCCTCTTCCGCGGCGACAAAATCGCCAACGACGGGGGCGACACTCGATTTTATCGTGGCTTTATCTGCGTCGGAAAAGTCGATGAACTCGCAGCCGGCGGCGCGGAATTTATCGCGGGCGCGGGCACCTTCCAGACCGTAGAACACCTGGCACTCGGCCTGCGCCTCGGCCCGCAGCCAGGCGTGCAGCACGCGTTTCAGATCGGCCGGCAAGCCACGCCAGAACGACGCGCTCATGCCGAATTCGGTGTTGTTACGCAGCAGACCGAGCGCCGTGCGAAAACGCGCGGCGGTGCCGATGCCGAACACTTCCGCCGGCCCGTCTGAAATGTGCATGGCGTCAACCGCGCCCGCCGCGAAAGCCGATTTCTTCTCCAGCGAACTCATGGGCACCGGGATCGCACCCAGCGCGCGGATGACGTTGCCCTCGATACCGTCATTGCCGCCGATACGCAGCCCGCGCAGATCGTCCAACGTGCGGATCGGCTGCATGCTGAACAGGTTGAAGGCGCTGGTCGCCTTCATGCGGCCCATCAAGATGCCCTGCTTCTCGACATCGACGCGGAAGAATTGCGGATACAGTTCTTCCGAGATCGCCGTGGCAATTTCGGCGGTGGCAAACAGGCCGGGCAGTCGCAGGCTCTGCGCCGACTTGTACGTTTCGCTGTCCCAACCGGAATAGCACGGGGTGAAATCGGTGCGGCCGTCGCGCAGCGCCGCCGCGCCGTCGCGCTCGGCGTGCACACTGCCGCCCCAGCGATCGTCGACAAGGATTTTACCGCGCGACATACGCTCCAACACCTTGAAGGCCGGCTTGAACACTTCGCGCACCACCGACGCGGTTCCCGGCGGATGGCCGGTCACCTTCATCGTGAACGGCGCGCCGTCGTAGTCGACGCGCGGCGCGGCATCGGCGAATTTTCCAGCGAGCCAGTCGCGCGCCACCTGACAGCGCGCATAGGCCTGCGCGCTGTCAGAATCGTCGCCGCTGGAGGACATGTCATTCACAGGTGTGATATCCACGGCGCGGTCGAACACGCAAAGAAGAACAAGTTCGACGCTGTGAAAATGGAGAAGGCCTCGATGTCGTTTGCCTTTATAGGCCTCAGGCCGCTGCTGGCAATTCTGTGCTGCGCTTTCATCACAACCGTGCAGGCCGCTGACTACCCGACGCGGCCGATCACGCTGGTGGTGGCGGTGCAAGCCGGCACGGCGGGCGATCTGGTCGGCCGGGTACTGGCGGAATCGGTCGGCAACAAATTGGGCCAGCGCATCGTGGTCGAGAACATTGTCGGCGCCGGCGGCGCCATCGGCGCGCAGCGCGTCGCGCGCGCCAATCCCGACGGCTACACGCTGGCGCTGCTCAATAACGGCGTGCACACCATCCTGCCGAACATGGGCCAGCCGATGGGCTTCGATCCGTGGACCGATCTGGCGCCGGTCACGCTCCTGGTCGAGACCGCGTCGGTGCTGATCGCCAGTCCGAACCTGAAAGCCAATTCGCTGCGCGAACTGATCGCGCTGGCCAAGGCCGAGCCCAACAAGCTCAATTACGCCTCGGTCGCTTTCGGCAGCCCGCAACATCTGGCGATGGAAGAGTTGAAGGCCGAAGCCGGCATCGAGATGACCCACGTGCCCTATCGCGGCGGCGCGCAGGCGACATTGGCGATCGCGCAGAGTGAAGTCGACGTATTCTGGATCAACACCTCGGTGGCGCTGCCCTTCGTCCAGGCCGGCAAGGTGCGTCCTTTGGCGGTCGGTTCGCGGCAGCGCGTGCCGGTGCTGCCCGACGTGCCGACGGTGCGCGAACAGGGCCTGCCGAATTACGAATACACCGGGCTCTATACCCTGTTCGCGCCGGCCCATACGCCGGACCCCATCATGGCAACGCTGAGCAAGGCTTTTGCCGACGGCCTCGCCGATCCCAAAGTGTTGGCGATCCTGAAGCAGCAGGGTTTCACGCCGCATCCCAGCACAGCCGCCGAGGTCACGCAGATGTTGCGCGAAGAAAACGCCAAACTGGCGCCGATCATGAAACAGATCGGCATGACCACCGGAACGGAGGCAAAATGAGCGGAGCGCTGCCGCAAGGCGCCTGCGATTGTCATTGTCACGTATTCGGACCGGCAGCAAAGTTTCCTTACGCCGAACCGCGCAGCTACACGCCGGACGATGCGCCGCTGGATGCCTACATCGCACTGCTCGATCGTTTGGGCTTCGACCGCGGCGTGCTGGTGCAGCCGTCCGCCTATGGCCGCGACAATCGCGCCATGCTCGATGCATTGACGCGCGAGCCGAAACGGCTGCGCGGCGTCGGTGTCGGCGGCGCCGAGTTGACGGCGGCGACGATCAAGCAGTGGCACAGCAACGGCGTACGCGCGCTGCGCGCCAATGAATTCCGCCGCGACGGCAAGCCCTATTACCAGAACGGCGTCGGCCTCAAGGATGTCGAACCGCATTACGCGCTGATGGCCGAGCTTGGCTGGCATCTGCAATTATGGATCGACACCCGCGATCTGCCGGATCTGGCGCCGCAATTGGCGCGCGTGCCGGTGCCGGTCGTGGTCGATCATATGGGCCGGCTGGACTATCACCACGGCACCGACAATCCCGGTTTCCAGGCCCTGCTGCGCGGCGTCGCTGAAGGCAAGCTGTGGTCGAAACTGTCCGGCACCTACCGGCTCGGCGCGACGCCGCCGGACTACGCGCAGGCCAAACCCTTCCATGACGCACTGGTCGCGGCCAATCCGAAAAATCTGGTGTGGGGCACCGACTGGCCGCACCCGCGGCCCGAAGGTCCGGTGCCGGATGCAGCGCGGCTGCGCGATGTGTTTCTGGAATGGACGCCGGACCTTGCCGTGCGGCAAGCGATCCTCGCCGACAATCCGGCGAGGCTGTACGATTTTCCGGAAAACTGAACGCTAGGCGGGCAGCACGTTTTCGAGGCCGATGCGGCGCGGCTCGGGCACGTAGAAATCACCGAGCTTCACCATCGGCCGCGGGTTGATCGCGATCGAGGTCAAGCGGTCGCGCAGCGCTTTCGGCGACGTCGGCTTGATCAGAAATTCGTGCACCCCGGCACGAATGGCCTGCACCACGGACGAACGTTGCGCGCGATGCGTCAACATGATGATCGGCAGATTGGGCCGCGGAAAGACGCCGGGCGAACGAACAATGTGCATCACTTCCATGCCGTCGAGCACCGGCATGTCCCAGTCGAGCAGCATGACATCCGGGTCGCACATGCGGATCTGCTCGAGGGCAGCGAGGCCGTCGGCGGCCTCGATCACCGATTTGGCGCCCATATTGGTGAGCATCGTGCGCGTCAGCCGGCGCATATAGCTGTTGCCGTCAACAATCAGGATGTTGAGGCCTTGCAGCAGTCGGTCGACGGACGGATCATGCATCGGGACGCACTTTCAAAAACCGCCTTGAGGCGACGCTAGTTCAACCGCCTTTCAATCCCCTAATACCGTTCGTTCAAATTTTAGAAATCGGGGCTCCTGCCATTTGTGAAATGGTAACTATATGACGGCGGCATGCTTAGCGTATTATGACCGGCAACAATGGAGAGCGACCATGAAGCTGCCAGGACCGGACCACCCGATCACCATTACACCCAGCAACAAGCGCGTTCGCGTCACCGTCGGCGGTCAAATTGTCGCCGACAGCACGCACGCACTGACCTTGCAGGAGGCGAGCTATCCGCCGGTGCTCTATATTCCCCGCGCCGACGCGAAGATGAATTTGTTCACCAAGACCGACAATGCCAGCCACTGCCCCTACAAAGGTGACGCCAGTTATTATTCGGTGGCCGCCGGCGGCAAGACCGCCGAGAACGCGGTTTGGTCTTACGAGACGCCGTTTCCGGCGATGACGGAGATCAAGGAGTATCTCGCGTTCTATCCGAACCGCGTGGACAAGATTGAAGAGGCTTGAGACCTAGCCGCTGTCATTCCGGGACGCGCCGTAGGCGCGGACCCGAAATGACAACGAGACTCAATGCATCCTCGGCCCTTTGAGAAATTTCATGCGGTCGGATGAATTGACCCGCACGTCGAAGGTGACCCCCTCGCGATACAACGTGAGCGGCACCTCGACGCCGGAATTTCCGAGCGACCAGACCTTGCGGTAGAACTGCCCCAGCGTCGCCACGTTCTCACCCGCGACCGACAGCACGACGTCGCCGGTCTTGAGCTCGGCGCGCGCCGAAGGACCCTTCGGCGCGATGCCGACGATCACGATCTTGTCCTCGATCTCGGTCGAATACACGCCGAGCCACGGCCGCACCGGCTTGTTGACGCGGCCGAACTTGCGCAGGTCGTCGAGCACCGGCGACAACAGATCGATCGGCACCGTCATGTTGAGGTGTTCGTTCTTGCCGTCGCGTTCGCGCTCGATCTGCAGCGAACCCACGCCAATCAATTCGCCCTTCGGCGAAATCAAGGCGGTGCCGCCCCAGTTCGGATGCGCGGGGAATGTAAAGATGGCTTCGTCGAGCGCGTATTCCCAGTAACCGGCGAATTCCTGCTTGGCGGCGATGCGGCCGCCGAGCGACCGGGTGCGACCGCCGGCGCCGCCAACCACGATGTGGTCGCCGACCTCTGCCGCCTTGGACGAGCCGACCGGCATCGCCGGCAAGTCGATGGCGCCGAGCGCCTGCACCAGGCCAAAGCCGCTCTGCTGGTCGATACCGAGCGCATGGCCTTGCACCACGCGGCCGTCGCCGTAATGCAGCCAAACGGTCTCAGCCTCGGTGATCAGATAGCCGATGGTCAGAACCAGGCCTTTGTCGATCAGGACGCCGTTGCCGGCGCGTTCGACACCGAGGGTATCGGCGGTGAAGGCGTCAGGCGGCACGATCG
Source organism: uncultured Hyphomicrobiales bacterium (assembly GCA_903891395.1). Classification (GTDB taxonomy): domain Bacteria; phylum Pseudomonadota; class Alphaproteobacteria; order Rhizobiales; family Xanthobacteraceae; genus Pseudolabrys. Next base: position 13,278 of record CAITEM010000399.1, read on the forward strand.
TATGCAGTCCGACCACGGACGACAGCGCGCGTTCGAGATCGAAGCCGTAATCCTCCGCGCGCGGCTGCGCGGACGGCGGAACTTTCCATTCGGTCAGCGCGGCCATACTCTCGATTCCCTCATCTTAAGCCCTATCTATCATAAGGTATGTTTGGCCCAGAAAAAGATGCCCGCGGCAGGATATGAGCGCTCCATGATCCCTTTATCAGTTCTCGATCTGTCGCCGGTGTCGGATGGGATGACCGGCGCACAGGCTCTGCACAATACGCTCGATCTGGCGCGACTCTGCGACAGGCTCGGCTATGTCCGCTACTGGGTGGCCGAGCACCACAATATGCCAGCCATCGCCAGTTCCGCCCCGGATGTCATGATCGGGCAGATTGCCGCGGTGACGCAGAATATGCGGATCGGCTCCGGCGGCGTGATGCTGCCGAACCACGCGCCGCTGATGGTGGCGGAACGTTTCAAGACTTTGGAGGCGCTGTTTCCGAACCGTATCGATCTGGGCCTCGGCCGCGCACCGGGCACCGACCCGGCGACGTCCTACGCGTTGCGCCGCCGCCAGGGTATTACCGAGGAAGACGATTTCCTCGAGCGCTTCCAGGAACTGATGCTGCTGGAGACGCGCGGCTTTCCCGCCGGGCATCCGTTCCACAACGTGCGGGCGATGCCGGCCGAGGTGCCGCTACCGCCGATCTATCTGCTCGGCTCGTCCGACTACAGCGCGCGGCTCGCCGGCCAGATCGGCGCCGCCTTTGCCTTCGCCCATCACTTCGCGACTTTCCCGGCGGAGGAAGCGATGCGAATCTATCGCGACAGCTTCCGGCCGTCGGTGTCGCACAAGGTACCGCTGGCGATCCTCGGCACGCAGGCGATGGTCGCCGACACCGACGAGGAAGCCGAACGGCTGGCGTTGACCTTCGATCTCAACGCCGTGCGCCGCGCCAAAGGCGAATACGCGCCCCTGTCATCGCCGGAAGACGCCGCGGCCTACGATTACACACCGATCGACAGGTCCCGCGTCGCGCAAGGCCGTAACCGCATCTCGGTCGGCTCCCCGGCAACGGTGAGGGCCAAGCTGACGCCGCTGATCGAGGCGACCAAGGCCGACGAGCTGATGGTGACGTCGATGATCTACGATCACACCGCGCGCAAGCGGTCGTATGAACTGCTGGCGCAGGCATTCAAGGCCTGACACCCCCGCTGACGCCTGTTGCGCAATCCGGTAGGCTCCTCCCGTTAAAGGCGAGCGGAATAATCCGCCGCAGGTTCCTCCAGGGAGGACGTCATGAAGTTACGCAGTACGACAAGCATGTTTTGCGCGTTGTCGGTTCTCGCTCTCGGCGCGATGGCGGCATGGGCGCAACAGCCGCCGGGCTTTTCGCCTAAGGCGGCGCCGGAAATTCCGTTCGATTCCGTTCCCGACCCGATGAAGCTGCCGCCAACCATGCATTTCGGCGAAGTCACCGGCGTCGCGACAAATTCGAAAAAGCACGTTTTTGTATTTTCGCGCGGTAACACCAGTGGCCCGGCTTACGCCGCGGCCGCGGCGCAGTTGCTGGAATTCGGACCCGACGGAAAATTCATCCGCGAGATCGGCAAGAACTTGTACGCCTGGTCGTTCGCGCACGCCGTGCGTATCGACAAGCAGGACAACATCTGGGCCATCGACAAAGGCTCGGACATGATCGTGCGGTTCAATCCGGAAGGCCGCGTCACCATGGTGTTCGGCCGCAAGCAGGAAGCCTCCGACGAAGACACCAAGCCTCTGGAGCATCCAGTGCCGCCGAAGCCATCCGAAGATGGACGCTTCCGCCAGCCAACCGACGTCGCCTTCGGGCCGGACGGTTCGATCTTCATCAGCGACGGCTACATCAACTCGCGCGTCGCCAAGGCCGACAAGGACGGCAACTGGCTCAAGTCGTGGGGCGACCGCGGCACCAAGGAAGGCGAATTCAACACGCCGCACAGCATCGCTACCGACGCCGCCGGCAATGTCTACGTCGCCGACCGCGGCAACCGCCGCATTCAGGTGTTCGACGGCGACGGCAAATTTCTGCGCATCATGACCATGGACGTGCCGTTCGACGAGAAGGCGCGACCGGCGATCGGCAACATGCCGACGCTGCAGTCCTATCAACGGATGCTGACGCAGGCGCCGGGCTCGCCGTGGGCGCTTTGCATCACGCCGCCGCCGAACCAGGTGCTCTACGCCTCTGACGCCTACCCGGGCCGGGTCTATAAATTGAGCCTGGACGGCAAGGTGCTGGGCTGGCTCGGCAGTTCCGGGAAACAGCTCAAGCAGTTCGGCTGGATCCATGAGATCGCCTGCCCGTCGGAGAACGAAATCTATGTCGCGGAACTGCTGAACTGGCGCGTGCAGAAGCTTCTCCTGCATCCGGCGCACTAAGGCCGCGCGTTCGCCCGCTGTTCGGCGTCCGCGCGGTCATGCTAAAAGCCGCGCGGGCGCATTTTGTTTTGTACGTAACGGGAGGTTTTCTTGGGCAAGCATCTATCGTTGACCGCCACCGACCATCACAAGCTCGGCGGCTACCGCGCCGACCCGCAAGGCACGCCGAAGGGCGGCATGGTCGTCGTGCAGGAAATTTTCGGCGTCAATCACCACATCCGCGCCGTCTGCGACAAACTGGCGGCGGAAGGTTACGTCGCCGTGGCGCCGGCGGTGTTCGACCGCTTCGTGCGCGACTTCGATTCAGGCTACACGCCCGACGAAATCGCCCATGCGCGCGGCCTGCTCGGCAGCCTTAACTGGGATCACATGATGGCCGACATGACGGCCGCCAAAGAAGACATGAAGGGCGTCGGCCCGCTCGGCGTCATTGGCTTCTGCATGGGCGGCACCGCGGCATTCCTCGGCGCCTGCCGTATTCCGGGGCTGTCGGCGTCGGTCTGCTATTACGGCGGGGCCATCGGCAAGTTCGTCGACGAGCAGCCGCAATGCCCGATCCAGATGCATTTCGGCGAGAAGGACGAAAGCATCCCGCCCGCCACCGTCGAGACCATCAAGGCCAAGCATCCGCAGGCCGAGGTTTATGTCTATCCGGGCGCGGCGCACGCATTTTCGAACAACGACCGCGCGTCCTTCCAGAAGGAAGCGACCGATCTGTCGTGGCAGCGGACGATGGAATTTCTGGGCAAGACGATGAAATAGGTTCTGCTGTCGTTCCGGCGAAAGCGGGTACGGCAGGTAAAACTAGAACCACCGCTCCTTGACGACGAGCGTATCGCCGGGACGCAGCGGGAAGCCGAGTGGCACGTCACCTTTGAACTGTTGACCGGGCTGGTTGCGGCTGATCTCGACCTTGCCCTTCGCGGCGCGCGGGGCAAAGCCGCCGGCAATCGCGATCGCGGTCTCCGCCGTCATATTGGGGACGTAAGGGTACTGCCCCGGATTGGTGACTTCGCCGAGAATAAAGAACGGCCGGTAGTTTTCGACGTCGACGCTGACATTCGGCTCGCGCACGTAGCCTTGCTTGAGCCGCTCGACGATCATCTTGGTCAACTGCTGGGTGGTGTAGCCGCGCGCCGGCACGGTCCCGACCAAAGGCAGGCTGATATTGCCGCCGGCGTCGACCATGTAGCTGTTGGTGAGGCCGTCCTGGCCGAACACCACGATGCGCAATCTGTCACCCGAATCGAGCGTGTAGCCGGTCGTGCCGCCATTGGCGGGCGCCGAGGCATAACCGTAGGCCGGCGCGGCGGCATAAGGGCCGCCCTGCTGCTGGAATTGCGGCGCGGGCTGCACGTATTGCGGCCGCGGGGCGTATTGCGGTTGGGGCACGTATTGAGGCTGCGGCGCATATTGCGGCGGTGGGCTGTACTGCGCGACGTAAGGCTGCACAACGCGCGGCTGCGGCTGCGCATAAGGCTGCTGTACATATTGCTGCGGCGCATAGCTGCGCGACATTGCGCGCGAATTGAACAGGCCGCGCTCGCCCGAGGCGGCCGGCGGCGCGGATTCCGGTTGCTGATAGGCGGGCGCCGGTTGCTGCGCGTAAGACTCCTGAGCCTGCTGCGCGTAGGCGGGCGACGACGAGAAGAGACCCCGGCTGTCCGACTGTTCGCTGGCCTGCGCCGAGGCACCGGGCGGCAGCGATGGCGGCTGCTGATTGACCACCCGCACCGGCTGGCCGGTATTGGGGTCCATCACATAGTAGGTCGGCTGCTGCCGCGCGCAGGCGCTCACCGCCAGCGCGGTGACGAAGGCCAACAACAATCGGGCTCCCCGCATGACTTAGAATCCGGGCCGGTTAAGAAACGTGAAGCCGATTAACGCTTTATATGGTTAAGGAATCCTCACCACGGGCCAAGCGGCCTTAACTCTTCATTTTGCTGGGCTTTTCGGCAGGCCTTAAAACGCCAACGGGCGCCCGAAGGCGCCCGCCGCACGTCGATTCTCGAAGCCGGGGCTTAGACCCCGGCACCCTGAAACTTGGCGCCGGTACCGATCGGGCACGACACCCCGGTGCCGCCATGTCCGCAATAGCCGAACGGGTTCTTGGCCAGGTACTGCTGGTGATAGTCTTCGGCAAAATAGAATTCCGGCGCGTCGACGATCTCCGTCGTGATGGCGCCGTAACGCTTGTCGGCCAATTCCTGTCCGTACATCACCTTCGACGCTTCGGCGGCCTTCTTTTGCTCCGGCGAGAACGTGTAGATGCCGGAACGGTACTGCGTGCCGACATCGGCGCCCTGGCGCATGCCCTGCGTCGGGTCGTGACCCTCCCAGAACGTCTTGAGCAATTGCTGGTATGAAATCTTCTTCGGGTCGTAGACCACCAGCACCACTTCGTTGTGGCCGGTGCGGCCTGAGCAAACTTCCTCGTAGGTCGGATTGGGCGTGACGCCGCCGGCATAGCCGACCGCAGTCACGTAGACGCCGTCGCCCAATTGCCAAAAGCTCTTTTCCGAGCCCCAGAAGCAGCCAAGGCCGAACATCGCCTTTTCCAGGCCGTCCGGATAAGGCCCTTTCAGCGGATGGTGATTGACGAAATGCTCTTGAGCCGTGGGGATCGCACTGGCGCGGCCGGGCAGTGCATCGGCGGCGGTCGGGATCGAAAGCGATTTATTGAAGCCAAACATCGATTGGTCCTCCTGCAATCTTTGACCGCAATATAAGGGCCGGCAGGCGGTTTCGAAATGGCGGCCGCGATCACGTCGCTGTCAGCGGCCTGTTAGCGCGCGTAACCGATCAACGGCTTTTTGCGGCGGCCGAACAGCAGCAACAAGATGCCAAAGGCGCCCAACAGGCCCCAGCTCGGCGCGGCCAGGATTGCGATCATCCCCGGGTCCCACAACAGGCCGCCAGCGTAGGGCTCGATCAAAGGCTTGAGCTTGGCCAGGCTGCCGGCGCTAACCAGTTCCCACAACGTCCGCGTGCTGGTGAGATAGAGACTGTTGGCCGCGATCGACTTGGTGCCGTCATAGATCACCAAGATAAAAGCGGCGGCCAGACAGATCAGGCCGATAAAGCGGAAAAGAAAACGGATCATAATAGGCGAAGCTCTTGTTGCGCGCTCAACACGGGGTTCATACCATGGACTTTGCGCGCGGATTATGGCCACGGATTAGCCCGCGCCGCCCCTTGGCACAACTGGCGCCCCGGACCATTGCAAATACCGCAAGGCTGGCCGTGGCTTGAGGTTCTATCGATAGTTCCGCTAACGTCCCCCGCGCCGGGTGAGCCGGCGCGTATTGGAGTTGAAATGTCTGCAAAACCGCCTGTCCGGCCGACCTTTACCGACCTCGAAGCCCTGCAATTTCATAGCGTCGGCCGTCCCGGCAAGCTCGAAGTCGTCGCCACCAAGCCGATGGCGACCCAGCGTGACCTGTCGCTCGCTTATTCGCCCGGCGTCGCCATTCCGGTGCTGGCCATCGCCGATGACCCGAGCAAGGCCTACGACTATACGGTGAAGGGCAACTTCGTTGCCGTCATCACGAACGGCACAGCCATCCTGGGCCTCGGCAATCTCGGCGCGCTGGCGGCCAAGCCGGTGATGGAGGGCAAGGCGGTGCTGTTCAAGCGCTTCGCCGACATCGACTCCATCGACCTTGAAGTGTCCTCCGAGGACCCGGAAGAAATCATCAATTGCGTGAAGCTGCTCGGCGCCGGCTGGGGCGGTATCAATCTCGAGGACATCAAGGCGCCCGAGTGTTTCATCATCGAGCAGCGCCTCCAGGAGATCATGGACATTCCAGTGTTCCATGATGATCAGCACGGCACGGCGATCATCTCCGCGGCGGGTCTCCTCAACGCACTCGACCTGACCGGACGCGACGTCAAGAACACCAAGCTGGTCTGCAACGGCGCCGGCGCCGCCGGCATAGCCTGCCTCGAATTGCTGAAAGCAATCGGCTTTACGCCGGAGAACCTCATTCTCTGCGACACCAAAGGCGTCATCTATCAAGGGCGTACCGAGGGCATGAACCAGTGGAAGTCGGGCTATGCGGTGAAAACCGACGCCCGCACGCTGGCCGACGCGCTGAAAGGCGCCGACGTGTTCTATGGTCTCTCCGCCAAGGGCGCGGTGACCAAGGACATGGTCAAGTCGATGGCCGCCAAGCCGATCATCTTCGCGATGGCAAACCCCGATCCGGAAATCACCGCGGAGGAAGTCGCCGAAGTGCGCGACGACGCCATCATGGCGACTGGACGTTCCGACTATCCGAACCAGGTCAATAACGTCCTCGGCTTCCCGTACATTTTCCGCGGCGCGCTCGACGTGCGCGCCTCCGCCATCAACATGGAAATGAAGATCGCCGCGGCGCGTGCATTGGCCGCATTGGCGCGTGAAGACGTGCCGGACGAGGTCGCCGCCGCTTACGGTGCGCGGCCGAAATACGGGCCGGAATACATTATCCCGGTGCCGTTCGATCCGCGTCTGATCTGGACGATCCCGCCGGCGGTGGCGAAGGCCGCGATGGAAACCGGCGTCGCGCGCAAGCCGATCGAAGATATGGATGCGTACCGCCATCAATTGAACGCGCGGCGCGATCCGGCGGCCGGTACGATGGTGCAGGTATTCGCCAAGCTACGCCGTTCGCCCAAGCGCGTGGTGTTCGCAGAAGGCGAAGAAGAACAAGTGATCCGCGCCGCCGCGAGTTTTGTGCAGCAGGGCCTCGGCACTGCGCTGCTGGTGGGCCGCGAAGACCGCGTCAAAGACGCGGCGAAGGAAGCCGGCATCGATCTCGGCAGCGGCATCCAGATCATCAACGCCGCGCTGTCGAAGCGCAACACGGTCTATCTCAACTATCTCTACGAGCGGCTGCAACGCCGTGGTTTCCTGCTGCGCGATTGTCAGCGGCTGGTGAACACCGACCGCAACTATTTCGCTTCTTGCATGGTGGCGCTCGGCGACGCCGACGCCATGGTGACCGGCGTGACGCGAAACTTCTCGGTCGCACTCGAGGACGTGCGCAACGTGATCGATCCCAAGCCCGGCCATCGCGTCATCGGCGTATCGCTGGTCGTAGCGCGCGGCCGGACCGTGGTGGTGGCCGACACCGCCGTGACTGAAATGCCGACGGCGCAGGAACTCGCCGAGATCGCCGTCGAGGCGGCCGGCGTGGCGCGGCGGCTCGGCTACGAACCGCGGCTGGCGATGCTGGCGTTCTCGACCTTCGGCCATCCGCAGGGCGAGCGCTCGGCGCGAGTCATCGAGGCGGTGAAGATCCTGGACCACCAGCGCGTCGATTTCGAATACGAAGGCGACATGGCCGCCGACGTGGCGCTCAATCCGGAACTGGCGGCGCCCTATCCGTTCAACCGCCTGTCGGGCCCGGCCAACGTACTGGTGATGCCAGCGTTCCACTCGGCGTCGATCTCGACCAAGATGCTGCAGGAACTTGGCGGCGCCACTGTGATCGGCCCCTTGCTGGTCGGCCTCGACCGGCCGGTGCAGATCGTGCAGTTGGGCGCAAAGGACAATCAGCTCGTCAACATGGCGGCGCTGGCGGCCTACAACGTCAGCGGCTAAGAGTACGAAATTCCGAAACCTGGAGAGACGCCTTGAGCAAGACCTTGTCCGGCGTGATTGCCGCCGTTGCCACCCCGATTGACGAGAATGGTGCGCCCGATCTCAAACGCGCCACCGATCTCGCCCGCACTCTGCTCGACAACGGCTGCGACGGCCTCAACGTGCTGGGCTCGACCGGGGAAGCAACCTCGTTCTCGCTCGCCGAGCGCAAGGCAGTGATGGACGCTTATAAGAAGAACGGTCTGCCGCTGGAACGCCTGATGGTCGGTACCGGCGCGGCGTCGGTGGCGGATGCGGTGGCGCTGACCAAACACGCAGCCGATCTGGGCTTCGGCGGCGCGCTGGTGCTGCCGCCGTTCTACTACAAAGGCGTGCCGGACGACGGTCTCGTCAATTATATCGAGATGCTGGTGAAAGCGACCGCCGACAGCGCGCTGCCGCTCTATCTCTATCACTACCCGGCGCTGTCCGGCCTGCCGTGGCATGTTCCTCTGATCAAAAGACTACGGGAATCTTTCCCGTCCCGCATCGTGGGTCTGAAGGATTCGTCCGGCGACATGGCCTTTGCCCGTTCGGCCGCCGCGATCGCGAAAGACTTTGCGGTGTTCCCCTCGACAGAAGCCTGCCTGCTCGACGCCCGCAACGGCGAGTTCGCGGGCTGCATCTCGGCGACCGCGAATTGCAATCCGGACTTGTGCCAGCGCGCATGGTCGCAGGGCGACGCCGCCGCACTCGATGCCGCAGTGACGATCCGCAAGCTGTTCGAGGGCCGGCAACTGGTGTCCGGCGTCAAGGCGCTGCTCAGCCATATCCATCGCGACCCGGCTCTGGCGCGGGTCCGCCCACCGCTGGCGCCATTCGCGGCCGCCGACCGGACCGCCGTTTTCGCCGGTTACGACGCCGTTCGGGCCAAAAAGGTGGCTTAACCCACCCTGGCGGGAGGCGTTGACGCCCCCGCCCGGTCTTACTATAAGCCTCGCAACAGCAGGGCGTTTTTAGCGCGCTGCATTTTCCTGCAATTCACGGTCGCTAAAGGCGGTAAGTTTCCGCCTCTCCGCGCCAGTGCCGACGAGAGACCTATGGCCAATACCAGTTCCGCCAAAAAAGCCACCCGCAAGATTGCGCGCAAGACCGAGATCAACAAGACGCGCCGCACCGTGCTGCGCAATTCGGTTCGCAAAGTTGAAGAAGCAATTGCCGGCGGCGACGCCAAGACGGCGCTGGCAGCCTTCAAGGCGGCCGAGCCGGTGATCATGCGTGCAGCGCAGCGTAACGTCGTTCACAAAAATACCGCCAGCCGCAAAGTCTCGCGCCTCGCTCATCGCATCGCAAAACTCGGCAAGTAAGCCGTCGCAAAGACTGCTGATTTTCTGCACTGATAAATCTAGAGAATAAAAATCGCCGTGCGCAATTGCGTGCGGCGTATTTTTTTGAATTCATTTCGTGTCATATTCGGCTGGTCGGCTTGCTTCGACGATAACGCGAGCGGTACTCCTGCACGTTGTTGCGAATTTGTCATAGCCGTTTCATAAAAATCTGCGCGCTCCGATTTTTGCTGGACATTAATTTACGAAAGCCGCGCAAGCGCATGTGCCGCAGTGACTTCCGAACACAGGCTACCCTTGATAAGCGCGCATGAATCCGCACGGCGTGAGAACGACTTAGACGAGACACCGTGCGAGGGACTTGGGAATCCCCTGTGCGGCAGTCATTTCCGGGCTTAAGGCCGAAATTAAATTTTGCGGCACCCGCCGCCACATTTCACATTTTAGCGGTCGAGATTCACGACGACTCTTCAACACCTTGCTAACCAAATCCGCGTGGCCGCCAAAACGGCGGGCGTGGTATTTGCGCGCCAACGGCCGCGCGCTTGCGCGATAGTCGTTGACCAACTTGGTCGCATGTGTTTTTTTGTATGTGCGCTCGGCATTCGCCGCGGCGCACTTAGAAAAAAGGTTCTGCTTCACGCTCATGCGCGGGTGAGGACGGTATTCTTTTGTCCGAACGTCACCTCGCAAACACAAGCGGAACAGCAGGCACGACGAGATACGACGAACGTAGGACGAAGCATTCCGGGAACTGTTTTAAGCCGGAAGCGAATAGACCACCGGACACCGAGTCCGAAGGCAACTGGGGGGCGTCATGACCGGCTTGGGAATTGTGACTGCGATGTCTTTATCGAACGTGTCAACTATTTCCCCCAGCACCGACATCCGTCCGTTTTGCGACGGCCGTCTTGCCGATCACCGAGCCTGTACGTTCACGACTGGAATTCGCGGTACGGCGCCGCCGCCCTTGTTGGGTTAAGGCGTAACCACTCTCGGTCCATGTCGAAGTCGTCCCGCCGGCAATTAGCGCCCTCCGCGGAACAAACGTCTCCCGATGATCGTCTGAGTGTTGTTGCGTCCGGTTCCGGCGCGTTGGCGGTTTCCGCCATGCCGGTCCGAAGAGTTGCCGAGCAACCGCGTTCGTTCAAACCATCCAAGAATCGAGAAACAAGAAAATGTCGGACGAAGATCAGGGCGGCTGGACACGGGTTCGCAGCCGTTTGCGCGCCGAAGTTGGCGACGACGTTTATTCAAGCTGGTTTGCCCGCATGGACCTGGAAGCCATCGAAGAGGGCACCGTACGCCTGTCGGTGCCGACCCGTTTCCTGAAGAGCTGGATTCAGAACCATTACGCCGAGCGCGTGCTGGCGTGCTGGCAATCAGAAGACGACAAGATCGGCCGTATCGAGCTGACAGTGCGCTCGGCCGTGCTTAAGAACGCCGTGGTGGCCAAGCCGAAGCTGGAAATCCCGTCAGGCGCCGGCGAAAATGGCGGCCGCTTCAATGGCATCAGCGCCGGCCGTCCCATGTCCGCCGGCGATTCCGGTGTCCACGAGGCGCTCGGCGGTTCGCCGCTCGACGCCCGCCTGACCTTCGACAGCTTCGTGGTCGGCCGGTCCAACACGCTGGCGCATGCCGCCGCCAAGCAGGTCGCCGCGGCGCGACGCACTGATCCGGTGATGTTCAATCCGCTCTACATCCATGCCGGCGTCGGCTTGGGCAAGACGCATCTGCTGCAAGCCATCACCTGGGCCGGCAACGCCGCCGGCGAGCGCAAGGTTCTCTATCTTACCGCCGAGAAGTTCATGTACGGCTTCGTGTCCGCACTTCGGACTCAGACCGCGCTCGCCTTCAAGGAAGCGTTGCGCGGCATCGGCGTGCTGGTGATCGACGACCTGCAGTTCCTGCAGGGCAAGTCGACCCAGGCCGAGTTCTGCCACACCCTCAACGCGCTGATCGACGCCGGCCGTCAGGTTATCATCGCCTCCGACCGTCCACCGTCCGACCTGGAAAGCCTCGACGACCGTGTCCGTTCGCGGCTGGCCGGCGGCTTGGTGGTCGAGATGGGTTCGCTCGGCGAGGAACTGCGCCTCGAAATTCTCAAGGCCCGCGTGCTGGCCGCGCGCGCCTATCACCCGACCTTCGACGTGCCGCTGCCGGTGTTGGCTTATATCGCCAAGACGGTCACCCATAACGGCCGCGAC
>CAITEM010000400.1 GCA_903891395.1 uncultured Hyphomicrobiales bacterium
AAAACCACAACTGATGGACGCCGCGCGAATGCGGGCCCGACGCATCGAAAAAGGAAATGCGCTGCGGGTTTTCCGGCTTTGAAATATCGAACAGATCAAATCCCGCAGGCTGCTGCCCGACCTTGGCGGTCTGATAGGCAACCGCCATCACGTTACCGCAAATTTCCAGCGAGTTGGACCGCATATCCGGCATCGGCAGTTCCGTTTGCACGACCACTTTGGGCTGACGCGGGTCGGTAACATCGACCGCGGTAAAATTCTTCGGCGCCTGCCAGTGCGCGAGCCACAGAACTCGTCGCCCGTCCGCTGTGACCTGAAGCGACATGCCCTCGCCGAGGCTTCCGAAACCGTCAAGCTCATGATGAGCCAACAGCTTGAAGTTCCACATTATACTTTTCGCCGCGAGATCTTCCACGGAGTTAGCCATCTCAACCACCAATGTTGTTGTCTTGGATAAAATAAAGCAGCCGACGTCAGCTTCCCCGCGCCTTGGCGGCAATGGGGCGCCAACGCGCATTGTCCTCTGACGTCTGCTTCTCGAGTTCCCGCGGTCCCTCGACGATCGGCCTCAATCCGGACGTCTCGACGAGGGGACCGCGTATCTGGGGCAGCGCCATCGCAGTGCGCAGGGCTTCGGCGATCTTGTCGATTAAGGCTGGCGGTGTGCCACGCGCAGCATAGATCGCATACCAGTTTTCCATCACGATTTTGTCGAACCCCAATTCTACCATTGTCGGTACATTGGGCAGTTTCGGCGAGCGTTCTCGCCCGGCGACCGCCACGATACGGACGCGATCGTCCTGCGCGTACGGTAATGCGACCGACACGTCCGTGAAAACCATCGATATCTGTCCGCCCAGGAGATCGCTGAGTGCGCCGCCCTGGCCCTTGTACGGCACATGGATCATGCGGGCGCCGGTCTCCTGTGAGAACAGTTCGCCGGCCAAGTGCATGGCCGAACCGACACCGGGCGAGCCAAACGTGAGTTGCTCCCGTTGGCTGAGCGCGACGAGATCCTTCAATGACGACACGTTCAATTGCTTGCCGGCAATCAGGACCGGCGATTCCTTACCGATAAGCGCGACCGGTTGCAGCTCTCTTTGAGCGTCGAATATCGAACGCTCGCCTTCGAAAGCAGAGCGCAACACGACGGAACCGATCCCACCCATACCCAGCGTATAACCGTCCGGCTTCGAGCGCGCGACATGGCCAAGGCCGACGACGCCGCTGGCGCCAGGACGGTTTTCGACCACGACAGTTTTCTTGAAGACCTCGCCGAGGCCGCGCGCAACCGTCCGCGCGACGAAGTCATTCCCGCCGCCAGCCGCATAGGGCGACACCATTGTGATCGGCTTGGCAGGATAGTCTTGCGCGAGCACCGGCGCCGACACTAACGCAACCGCAATCACAGTTGCCGTTCGTAAAAGCCTGATCATGCGCCTCTCCCGTCAACTTTCTCAGTATTTTAAAGATGAATATTTTCAGCCCTAAGGATTGGCGCCATGCGCGCCCTTTCCTTCTCGATCAGCCGGACGAAATTCTCCGGCGTATCGGTGGCAACCTCCGCGCCAAGATTTAAGATCGGTTTAGCCATCTCTGCGTCGGCGAAGATGGCTTGGACGGCCTTGTTGATCTTAGAAATGAGATCGGGCGGCGTTCCGCCGCGGGCTAGTAAGCCGATCCACAGGCTAGCCACAAAATCCGCCATGCCCTGTTCCGCGAAGGTCGGAATGTTGGGAAAACGCATCGCGCGTTTGGCGCTCGCCACTGCAATCGCATTCACATGACTTGAATCTATAAACGAGGCAGCCGTTCCGAGATCGGCGAACATGATATCGACATGCCCGGCTACAACGTCGCTGATCGCGGGCATCGATCCTTTGTACGGAACGTGCACGAGGTTAACCCCGGCCCGCGCCTTGAACAGCGCCCCGGTAAGATGGGTGGTTGAGCCGGAGCCGGTCGATGCAAACGTCAGGTTCGGATCGAACTTCGCCAGCGCCGTAAGCTCGTCGACTGTTTTCACGCCGAGACCCTTGCGCGTCACGAGAAACATCGGCACGACGACCAAGCGCGTCACCGGGGCGAAGTCCTTCTCGATATCGAAGGGCGTCGCGCCGATGGTCGGAAAACACACGATACGATCCGAACACGTTACGAGCGTGTGGCCGTCAGGCGGGGAGCGCGCGATGGTGGCCATGCCCAAGATCGAACTCGCGCCCGGCTTATTTTCAACCACTGCGGTCCGCTTGAACGTATTCTCAAGGCCCCTGGCGGCCACGCGAGCGCAGAGATCATTGATGCCGCCCGGCGCAAAAGGGCACACCACTGTTATTTGATGATCGGGAAACGAAGCGGCCGCCGCCACGGGCCTTCTCGCGACAGCCAGGCTCATCAAACCGAGCCCGCCTTTGAGTATTTTCCTTCGCGCTACGTCCGGCATGCGAGCTCCTTAAACATTCCGCGCCCTGGACCGCGAGCGACTGCGCGTCTGATTGAAAAGCTGCTGCGCTTGTAGTCGCTGTCGTTATGACGACGCTTGCAAAAATTTCCTGATCGCGTTGTTGAAAGCCTTCGGCTGCTCGACGTTGGAGAGATGGGCCGCGCCTTCTATAATGTTGAGCGTCGATCCAGGCGCCGCCTCATGAATTTGCTTTGCGAGGGCAACAGTCGTTGCCGGATCATGCCGTCCGGTCATGACCAGAATAGGCGCCTCAATACCGGCAAGCGCCGCCGTAAAGTTGATCCGCGGGATCGAATACGAACAACCAGCATAGCCGTCGACTTTGGTGCTCAGGATCATCTGGGCGATCGCATCGACCTCAGCCAGGTTGGACTGCCGATACGGCGGCGTAAACCAGCGATCGAGCGAACCTTGCAGAACCGCCTGCATGCCACTCTGACGCGCCTGCGCCACGCGCGATGCAAAAGTGTCGGCTGAACCAGCCGGCCATTCGCAAACGGAGTCGGCAATGGTGAGGCTTTTCAAGCGCCCCGGGAGCTTGATGGCGAAGGCCTGACCTAGCATACCGCCCATGGAGAGACCGACGAAATCCGGCTTTTCGATATTCAGGGTGTCTAGCAAGGTCTCAACGTCGCTCACTAGCGCATCGAAGTGATAGTTTGCATAGTCAGCTGCCGGCGCGGGCGCGCTACTACGGCCGTGACCGCGCGTGTCGAAGGTCAGCACCCGGTAATCGCCGGCAAACTCTGCGATCTGCGGCCGCCACATCTCCGAGGCGCACGCCAGCGAATGCGCGAACACGATCCAGGGACGCGTGGTATCGTCCTGTGCACCGTGTAGCTCGTAATGAATGTCGATATTGCCGTTCTTGTGGATCACTTTTTGTCTCCCAAACGCAAATTTGTGCGCTACAAAATCCTAAGCAGCCGTATCGCCGCGGCGTATATTCCCTCTGCGCCAGGACTAATCATCTGGCCTGACGGATTTTTTGTACCAGCGCGAGAGAGAGATTATTGCATTTGCACGGCCTGATCTAGTGCCGTGATGAACGGGTTTGTTGTCTGTGGCGCTGGTCTGCCCCCTGAGAAGTGGTCCTCCCTGATGTATGGCTTATGGCCTGATGGAGGACTGAAGAATGCCAAGGAAGAGACACACGGCTGAAGAGATCGTCACGAAGCTGCGGCAGGTTGACGTGCTGACCTCGCAGG
>CAITEM010000401.1 GCA_903891395.1 uncultured Hyphomicrobiales bacterium
CGGTGCGGCGTCGAGATTGGTCGGCTTGTCGCCGCGGCCTTCCAGCCAGGCGAACAAATCGCGATAGGGCGGCGCCAGTCCGGGCCAGATGATCTCAATTTCGTCGGGCTCCTTGCCGCCCAGAGAAGCGGCGGCTGTTTTCGCCAGCCGCGCCGAAACGCCGATACGCAGGCCTCCGGTAACGAGTTTCAACAGCGCCCAGCGTCCGGTCTCATCGAGCGCATCGAGCCAGCGCGCGATCTGCGCCGGCAGTTGCGCCTTGCCGAGTGTCGACAGTGTCTCGACGACTTCGGAAAGCGACGGCGTCTTGTTCGGGCGGTGATCTGGATCGGCCGGCCACATCAGCGCCACCGTCTCCGACAGGTCGCCGACGTAGTCATAGGATAGCGCGAACAAAGCGGGGTCGGTGCGCTCGGCGATCAGCGTGCGGATCATGCCGCCTTTGGCGTGCTTGAACGTCAGCGCGCCGGTCAGCGCCGCGAGCGCCCAGCCGCGCTCGGGGTCTTCGGTACGCCGAAGATAATCGGCGATCAGCCGCAGCTTGTTGTTGCGCGCGGGTTCATACGACAGACGGTCGAGCAGTTCGGCAAAGCGGTTCATGCCTCGGCCTCGACGGCTTCCGCTTCTTCTTCGTCGCCATAGCCGACGATGTCGAGCGGCCGCGCCTTGAGCCCTTGCATGTGCGACCAATGCACCAGCGCGTCTTCCTGGCCGTGCGTCACCCAGACTTCGGAGCAGCCGGTGGCGCTGATGGTCTTGGTGAGCCCGTCCCAGTCGGCGTGATCGGAAATCACCAGCGGCAGCGCGATGCCGCTTTGCCGCGCGCGGGCCCGCACGCGCATCCAGCCCGACGCAAAAGCTGCAACCGGATCGGGGAAGCGCCGCGACCACAGATCCGTCATCGCGCTCGGCGGGCAGATGGTGATGGTGCCGGCCAGTTCGCCCTTCTTGGCGCCGCGCACCAGTTCGACGGGACCCAGATCGATGCCACGGCTCTGATAGTAGTCCGTGATTTTCTCCATCGCGCCGTGGAGGTAGATGGTCTTGTCGTAACCGGCCCTGCGCAGCAGCGCCATGACGCGCTGCGCTTTGCCGAGCGAGTAGGCGCCGACCAGATGCGCGCGCTCGGGAAACAGCGCCACCGACTTCAACAACTTGTCGACTTCACCGGCCGCGTCCGGATGCCGGAACACCGGCAGCCCAAAGGTCGCCTCGGTGATGAAGACGTCGCACGACACCAGTTCGAACGGCGCGCAGGTCGGATCGGGAGCGTCCTTGTAGTCGCCCGACGCCACGATCCGCATGCCGCCGCGCTCGACCTTGATCTGCGCCGAGCCGAGCACATGGCCGGCGGGATGGAAGCTGACGGTCACGCCGTCGAGTTTCAGCGTCTCGCCGTAGGCGACGGCCTGCGTCGACGTAGCGAAATTGTCGCCATAGCGCAGCCGCATGATGTCGAGGGTTTCCTGAGTCGCCAGCACGGCGCCATGCCCGGCGCGCGCATGGTCGGAATGGCCATGCGTGATCAGGGCCTTGGAAACCGGCCGGGTCGGGTCGATATGGAACCCGCCGGGCTTGCAGCACACACCGGACGGCGTCGGAACCAGGATGTCTTCAGGGCGCATCGTGCTTAGATAGGGGGCCGGCGGCGAAGGTCGAGGCACTGACGCCCGCCGCGGCAAGGAATTGTATGGACGCCATCTTTCTCACCTCTGGCGACGTTATCGTCGACCGCCGCTTCGAATGGGCGCGCGATCTGGAGGCCAAGGGCGATCTCGCCGGGGCCGCCGACGTGCTGTCCCAGGCGGTCGAACTCAAGCCCGACTACGGCGCGGCCTGGTTTGCGCTGGGGGCTGTCCGGGAGAAGCTGGCCGACCGCACCGGCGCCATTTTGGCCTTCGAGCACGCCAAAGCCAGCGATCCGCAGGACCGGCACGGCGCCAGCCTCCGCTTGACGCGGCTGGGCGCCCAACAGGCCGCCGCCATGTCGGAGGGTTATGTCCGCACATTGTTCGATGGCTATGCGCTGAGTTTCGACAACGCCCTGCGCGTCGGGCTTGGCTATCAGGCGCCGGAACAAATGCTGTTTGCCGTTCAGGCGGCGCGTCCCGGAATGACCTTCGACACGGCGTTGGATCTCGGTTGCGGCACCGGTCTCGGCGGCGCGGCGTTCCGACCGCTGTGCAGCCATCTCACCGGCATCGATCTGTCGCCGGCCATGGTCGCGCAGGCGCGCATCAAAAATGTCTACGATCGGCTCGCCGAAGGCGAGGCCCTGGCCTTTCTCCGCGACGAAGCCGCGGCGCAGGCGCGCTACGATCTGGTCATCGCCGCCGATCTGTTCGGCTACCTCGACGATATTGCCCCGGTGCTGGCTGCCGCGGCGCCGTTGCTGACGCCGGACGGTGTGATCGTCTTCAGCGCGGAAACCCACGACGGCGCCGATGTGATCCTGCGCGACACTTTGCGTTACGCCCATGGCGTCGCGCACGTGCGCGCGGCGCTCGCGGCGGCGAAACTGACGCCGGTTAGCATTGATTTGGCATCGAGCCGGAGCGAAAAGGGAATCGCCGCGCCCGGCCTGATCGTCGTGGCAGCCCACTGAGCCATGGAAGCCGCGCGCACCATCGTTGCCGCTCCTTTGTTGCCGGGCAACTTCGCGCGCTGGTTCGCGCAGCGCGGCTGGTCGCCGCGTACACACCAACTTGATCTTTTGGCGAAGGCGCGCGACGGCCGGTCGTCGCTGCTGATCGCGCCGACCGGCGGCGGCAAGACACTTGCCGGCTTCCTGCCGACGCTCGTGGAATTGAGCGAGCGCAATGTCCGCCCGAAAAAACTCCAATCCACCGGCCGCAATGTAGCGCGCAGTCAAGGCCTGCACACGCTGTACATCTCGCCGTTGAAGGCGCTCGCTGTCGATATCGCGCGCAATCTGGAAACGCCCGTACGCGAGATGAACCTGCCGATCCGGCTGGAGACGCGCACCGGCGACACGCCGGCGTCGAAGCGTATGCGCCAGCGCCGCGATCCGCCGGACATTCTGCTCACCACGCCGGAGCAACTCGCGCTTTTGCTGGCCACCGACGACGCGCCGTTTCTGTTCAGCACCCTCAAGCGTGTCATCCTTGACGAATTGCATTCGCTGGTCACGTCGAAGCGCGGCGACCTGCTGTCGCTGGGCCTTGCGCGGCTGTTCACGCTTGCGCCGCAACTCACGACGGTCGGGCTCTCCGCCACGGTCGCCGAGCCGAACGAACTGTGCCGTTATCTGGTGCCGCAACCGCTCGAAGGCGTGGCGATGGCCGATCTCGTCATCGCCCAAGCCGGCGCGCAGCCGAAGGTCACGATGCTCGACACGGCAGAGCATCTGCCCTGGGCTGGGCATTCGGCGCGCCATGCGCTGGGCGAGATCTACGATCTGATCAAGGCGCACAAGACGACGCTGGTCTTCGTCAACACGCGCAGTCAGGCCGAGTTCATGTTCCAGGAATTGTGGCGCGTGAACGACGACAATCTCCCCATCGCCCTGCATCACGGTTCGCTCGACGTCGCGCAGCGGCGCCGCGTTGAAGATGCGATGACGGCGGGCAAACTACGGGCGGTGGTGTGTACTTCGTCGCTCGATCTCGGCGTCGATTGGGGCGACGTCGATCTCGTCATCAACATCGGCGCGCCGAAAGGCTCGTCGCGCCTGATGCAACGCGTCGGCCGCTCCAATCACCGCTACGACGAACCGTCGAAAGCCGTGCTGGTGCCGGCCAACCGTTTCGAAGTGCTGGAATGCCGCGCGGCCATCGATGCCGTTGCTGACAATGCGCAGGACACACCGCCGTTGCGCACCGGCGCGCTGGACGTCTTGTGCCAGCACATTCTCGGCCGTGCCTGCGGCGAGCCTTTTCTCAGCGACGGGCTTTTTGCCGAGGTTCGCGCTGCCGCGCCTTACGCGACGCTCTCGCGCGCCGATTTCGATGCCGCCGTCGATTTCGTCGCCACCGGCGGCTACGCGCTGAAGGCCTACGAGCGCTTTGCCAAGATCCGACAGGGAAAGGACGGCAAGTGGCGTATCACGCATCCGCGCGTGGCGCAGCGCTATCGCATGAACATCGGTACCATCGTCGAAGCCGACATGCTGAAAGTGCGGCTGGTGCGTTCTCGCCGCAGTACCGGCATGATCCCGCGCGGCGGCCGGCTGCTCGGCCAGGTCGAAGAATATTTCATCGAGATGTTATCGGTCGGCGACAGCTTCGTGTTTGCCGGCGAAGTCCTGAAATACGAGGCGCTGGTCGAGGACGAAGTCTACGTTTCGCGCTCCAACGCCACCGATCCGAAAGTGCCGTCCTATGAAGGCGGCAAATTTCCGCTGTCGACCTATCTCGCCGCTCGCGTGCGCGGCATTCTCGCGAACGCCGACGCCTGGCATGGACTGCCCGCGCAAGTGCGCGAGTGGCTGGAGATTCAGGCGTGGCGCTCGATGCTGCCGCCCGCGGGCGATCTGCTGGTCGAGACCTTTCCGCGCGGCGGAAAATTCTATCTGGTCTGCTATCCGTTTGAGGGCCGCCTGGCGCATCAGACGCTCGGCATGTTGCTGACGCGGCGGCTGGAGCGCGCGGGCTTGAGGCCGCTCGGCTTTGTCGCCAATGAATATGCGCTGACGGTCTGGGGCCTCGGCGATCTCGGTCTGCGCGTCACGCGCGGCGACCTGTCGCTGGCGGAACTCTTCAACGAAGACATGCTCGGCGACGATCTCGAAGAGTGGCTCGCGGAATCAGCGCTGATGAAGCGCACTTTCCGCTCGTGTGCTATTATCGCCGGGCTGATCGAGCGCCGGTTTCCCGGCGAGGAGAAGTCCCGCCGCCAACTCACGATATCCACCGACTTGGTCTACGACGTCTTGCGCAAGCACCAGCCAGATCACATCCTGCTGCGGGCGGCGCGCGCCGACGCCGCTACCGGCCTGCTCGACATCAAGCGGCTCGGCGAAATGCTCTCGCGCGTGAAGGGCCGAATCGTCCATAAAGCGCTGGACCACGTCTCGCCGCTGGCGGTTCCGGTTATGCTGGAGATCGGCCGCGAGACGGTCTATGGCGAGGCCTCGGACGTCTTGTTGGCGGAAGCTGCGGACGCGTTGATCAAGGAAGCGATGAGTTGACGAATTACTGGACCCTGCGCGCGAACCACCGGCGAGCCGCCGGTGCGGCCCGCGTCGTGCGCGAGCCGGTTGCCGCTTCGTTGCCGCGCACTTTTGAGATTGTGCTTTCAGGGACAGCTCTCATCGCCGACCCGTCCGGCGCGCTATACTGGCCAGAGCATGGTCTGCTCGTCGTCGCCGATCTGCATTTGGAAAAAGGTTCAAGCTACGCCGCGCGCGGCCAGTTACTGCCGCCGTATGACACGGCTGCTACTTTAGCCCGCCTCGCGCGTCTGATCGCTCACTACGTGCCCCGGTGCGTCATCGCGCTCGGTGACAGTTTCCACGACGGCGGCGGCCCGGCGCGGCTGCAAGTGGGCGATCGCGAGAGCCTCGGCGCGCTGCAGCGCGGCCGCGACTGGATCTGGATCACCGGCAATCACGATCCCGAGCCGGCCGAGAATATCGGCGGCGCGTTCCACGAAACCGTGACTGTCGGGGCGCTGACGTTTCGCCATCTGCCGACCGGCACCGCGAACGAAATCTGTGGCCATCTGCACCCAGTGGCGCGTATCGCGCATCGCGGCCGCGCCGTCAGTCGCCGCTGCTTTGCCGCCGACGAAACGCGCATGGTGATGCCGGCCTTCGGCGCTTTCACAGGCGGTTTGAATGTGCGCGACGCCGCCTTCGCCGATCTGTTCGGCACGCTGGCTTTCACCGCGCATATGCTCGGCGAGGATCGGCTCTATGCCTTCGCGGCCAAACACTGCCGCCCGGATTAGTCCCGCCTGAACACCACGCTGCCGAACCAGCCGATGAACAGCGCCATGAACGCGGTGACGAGGCCGTAGAGCAAGCCGCGGTCGCGTGCGGCGTCGGCGACATATTGTTCAACGCCGGTCTTGATCACTTCCAGCGCAGACGTGGCGGTCGCCACCTGGGCGCCCTTGGCGAACAGTCTGACTTCGATGCCGTAGCTTCCGGTCGGCGCGTTGGCCGGCAGCGGGATCGCCGCGCGGAACACGGTCGGCGTCAGAAACGTCACGGCGGTGCCGTCTTCGCGATAGAGGCCCTGCTGCGTTTCCAGGCGCACGAAGGCGAGGCGGAACGGATCGTCGTGCGCGGTATCGCCGAGATCGGAGCCGAATCGCTGCGGCAGCAGGAAATGGTCGAGGCCGATTTGCAGCCGCCGCAATATGTCCTGGTCGGCGATTTCTTTGACCGGGCGGTTGCTCAGGATCGACAGGTAGGATGGCGCGCGCACGAACTCGCGCGTTTCGGCATTGACCCAGATGGCGAGCACGCGCTCCTTGCGCCGCGTGCGCATCGTCTCACGCGGACCGGCGACGGTCACGACGAGATCGTAAGGCGGCCGCAACGGCGAGCGGGCGTTGTCGGGCTCGACGGTGCCGAACAGCACCAAGTCCTCACCGGTAAAGCTCGACGTCACCGCGACCCGATGGTTCGACAGCGAGACCACGAGTCGTTCGGCCGAAGCCGGTCCAACGGCCGCAAGCACCAGCGCAAACGTGAATGCGATCCTGCGCATCACTCGGTCCTCACATGGCGCAGTGAGAACAGATCGTCCGGGTTCACCACCAGTTCGAAGGCGAAACGGAGCCCGACCGCGAATACCAGCAGGCCGAGCAGCAGCCGCAGCCGCTCGCCGCGCATTTTCTGTCCGGCGCGTACGCCGAACTGCGCGCCGATCACGCCGCCGACCATCAGGATCAGCGCCAGGATGGCGTCGACCAGATGGTTGGTGGCGGCGTGCATCACGGTCGCCGACGCCATGGTCACCAGCGTCAGCACCATCGAGGTGCCGATCACGGTCGCGGTCGGCACCCGCAGGAAATAGATCAGCATCGGCACCAGCAGGAAGCC
>CAITEM010000402.1 GCA_903891395.1 uncultured Hyphomicrobiales bacterium
CGTCACGTTCACTACCGACATGATGTGCTGCTTCCTCTCGCGCGCATAGCGCAGCGTCGCCAGGGTGTCGGCGGTTTCGCCTGACTGCGAAATGAAGATCGCCAGATCACCAGGCTCCAGCGGCGCGCCGCGATAGCGGAATTCCGAGGCGATATCGATTTCGACCGGCAGCTTGGCGAAGCGCTCGAACCAGTATTTCGCCACCAGCCCGGCATAGAAGGCC
Source organism: uncultured Hyphomicrobiales bacterium (assembly GCA_903891395.1). Taxonomy (GTDB): domain Bacteria; phylum Pseudomonadota; class Alphaproteobacteria; order Rhizobiales; family Xanthobacteraceae; genus Pseudolabrys. Next base: position 224 of record CAITEM010000402.1, read on the forward strand.
GTGCCGCAAGCGGAGATCGACAGCCGCTTGATCTTCTTCCAGTCGAACGGCAGGTCTTCCGGCAGCGCCACCTTTTCAGTGACCATGTCGATGTAGTGCGCCAGCGTATGGCCGACCACTTCGGGCTGTTCATGGATTTCCTTGCCCATGAAGTGCTTGTGGTTGCCCTTGTCGACCATGTGCGCGGTCGCCGTCGATTTGATGATGGCGCGCTCGACAGGCTGGTCCTGCTGATTGAATACCTGCGCGCTCTTGCGCGTCAGCACGGCCCAGTCGCCCTCTTCGAGGTAGCTGATACTGTCGGTGAACGGCGCCAGTGCGATGGCGTCGGAGCCGAGGAACATCTCGCCCTTGCCGTAACCGATGGCGAGCGGCGAGCCTTTGCGCGCGCCGATCATCAGATTGTCTTCACCGGAAAAAATGAAGGCGAGCGCGAAAGCGCCGCGCAACTGTTTAAGCGTCGCCGCCACAGCGTCGACCGGCTTCTTGCCTTTGTTGAGTTCCTCGGTGACCAGATGCGCGACGACTTCGGTGTCGGTCTCGCTGCGGAACGTGGCGCCGTTGGCGATCAGCCGCTCGCGCAGCTCGCGGAAATTCTCGATGATGCCGTTGTGCACGACCGCGACGCGGTCGGTGGCATGGGGATGCGCGTTGCTTTCGGTCGGGCGGCCGTGGGTCGCCCAGCGCGTGTGGCCGATGCCGGTATTGCCGCCGAGCGGTTCCTTTTCCAGCTTCGTGGCCAGCGCGGCGAGCTTGCCCTCGGCGCGGCGGCGCGCCAGCACGCCATGATCGAGCGTGGCGATACCGGCGGAGTCATAGCCGCGATATTCGAGGCGCCGCAGCGCATCGACCAGATGCCCGGCGACCGGGCTAGTTCCGAGTATTCCGACGATCCCGCACATCCGCTTGGATGGCCCCTTTGTTGTTGTGTTGCTTTAGCTGGCGCCGGTAAACAAATGGAAATCAAAACGCATGTCGTTGTGTGACAAACGGCAGCGTCTATTTAACTTTCTTGTTGCCCAGGCTTTTGCCCATCGCCTTGATCTGCCGCAGACGCTTGGCCCAGCCTTCCTTAATGGTCTGCTCGCTGCGCTCCACCGCCAGCGCATCGGCCGGCACGTCCTTGGTCACCACGGACCCGGAGCCGACATAGGCGCCATCGCCGATCTTGATCGGGGCTACCAGCGACGAATTGGACCCGATGAAAGCGCCCGCGCCGATGTCGGTGTGGTGCTTGTGTGTGCCGTCGTAATTGCAGGTAATAGTGCCGGCGCCGATGTTCGCGCCCGCGCCGACGCGCGCGTCGCCGATGTAGCTCAGGTGATTAGCCTTGGCGCCGGCTTCGATCCTGGCGGCCTTCACCTCGACGAAATTGCCGATATGCACGTCCTCGCCAAGATCGGCGCCCGGCCGCAGCCGCGCGTAAGGGCCGACACGCGCACCCTTGCCGACATGCGCGCCTTCCAGATGCGAGAACGAGCGGATCACCGCGCCATCGTCGACGGTGACGCCCTGCCCGAACACCACGTTCGGCTCGATCGTGACGTCCTTGCCGAATTTGGTGTCGGCCGACAGAAACACGGTTTCCGGCGCGACCATGGTGACGCCGGCGTCCATCGCGGCGCGGCGCAGCCGCGCCTGCAGCACAGCTTCGGCTTGCGCGAGTTGTGCCTTGGTATTGATGCCGAGCACGTCATCCTCCGCGGTTTCGATCGCGACCGCCTTCAACCCCATCTCCCGGGCGATGGCAACCGCATCGGTCAGATAGTATTCGCCCTTGGCATTTGCATTGCCGATGCGCTCCAAAATCGTCAGGGCATGCGCGCCCGCCAGCGCCATCAGCCCGCCATTGACGAAGCCGATCTTGCGCTCGGCGGCGCTGGCGTCGCGGTCCTCGCGGATCGCGGTCAATTCGTCGCCCTTCATCACCAGCCGGCCGTAGCCGGCCGGATCGGCCGGCGTGAAGCCGAGCACCGCCACCGCCGCGCCCTTCGACAAGGCGGCGCGAAGCTGCGCCAGCGTTTCCGCGCGCACCAGCGGCGTGTCGGCAAACATCACCAGAATGTCGTCGGGCTTCCGCGCAATTGCGGCCTTGGCCGCGAGCACGGCATGCGCGGTGCCAAGCCGCTCGTGCTGCACGAAGACTTGCGCCTGTGGCACGAGCTTCTTTGCAGCGATTTCCAGCCCGCCGTGATCGGGCCCGACGACCAGCGCGATGTCGGCGCCGCTCGCGGCCGTTAGGACATGCTCCAGCAGCGTCCGCCCGCCGATGGCGTGCAGCGCCTTGGGCAGCGAGGTGCGCATGCGGGTGCCTTCGCCGGCGGCAAGCACGATTGCGAGGCATGTTCGTTGGGTCATTCGTAATTCGGCTCAGTGTTGCCAGATTTGCCGCCTCCCATAGCGGAGGAGGCCCGACGGCAAAAGAGTTCGCGCCAATTTGGCCTGTATGGCCGCTCGCGCGCCGCAATGAAAGCCAGCTTTGCCGGATTCTGCTAATGTTTTCAATGATTCGCCGCCTTCGCGGCACTCACGAGCAAAACCATGGCGAACGAAGCACCGACCCCCGACAAACCGAAAGCCGCGCGCGGCGCGCCGGTACGCCTGCTGGGCTGGGCCGGCGGCGCGACGCTGGCGCTTGGCGTTCTCGCGTTGACGCTGCAGACCGAGGCCGGCAGCGAACGCCTGCAGACCGCCTTATCGCCGGCGGACCCGCCACAGGTCGTCGCCAAAGCGGAGCCCGCGCCCGAACGTGACGCCGAGAACAAACGCCTGGAAGCTCTGGTTCTGGCGCTCGCCGCCGACCGCGAGCGGCAGAGCGCGCGCATCGCCAGCCTTGAGCGCAATCTCGAAGACATGACCGGCTCGATCAAACAACAGGTGGCGACCGCCGCCAAAGCGATCACACCGCCGCCTGCGCCAGCTCCCGTCGCCGTCGCGCCGGTCATCGCGCCTTTGGCCATGGCGGCGGTATCGCCACCCGCGAGCGGTGGCTGGCCCGGCCAAACCCAGACGCCGCAAGCCCAACCGCAAGCCGCGCCGACGGCTGCTGCAACGACCCCGCCGGCACCCGAACGCCTCGCCGCGTTACCTGCGGCTGAACCCACCGCCGAGCCGCCGCGTAAGCCGGAAATCGGCATCGATCTTGGTGGCGCCGCGACGATGGACGTGCTCAACGCCCGCTGGGTTGCGGTCAAAGCAAATTATGGCCCGATGCTTTCGGGCCTTTACCCCCGCGCCGTGGAACGCCACCGCCAGACCGGATCGGACTATCGCCTTATTGCCGGCCCGGTGCCGACCAATGCCGCCGCCGTGCAATTGTGCGCCAAGTTCGTCGCCGCCCGCATCACTTGCCGCGCGGTGAAGTTCGACGGCGAGCGCATGGTGCAGCGCTGACGTCATGAAACTGTTTTTGCCGAGCGCGCGCGCCACCAATATTCTGCTCATCGTCGGTTTCGCGGCGCTCGGTTACGCGCTCTACATCCGCTACATGGCGCTGGAGCAATCGACGGTGGGATTAGCCTGCGGCGCCGGTCTCGACACCTGGCTGTGCGCGTCGCGCCGTATCGTCACGGTACTCTTTCAGTATTCGGTATTCGGCACCGCCGCGCTCATCGTCGCCGCGCTCAATCTTTTGCGGCCGTCGCTTTTCCTCTTCGCGGCAGCGCTCGCGCTCGCCTGCCTCGGCGTCGTGCTCTACAACATCGTGCTGTCGTCGCTGGCGATCGGACTCTTGCTGCTCAGCTTCGCGCGTCGCGCACCTGAGTCAGACTGACGGCAATCGCCGCCAGCGCCGCGCAGACCCACAGCGACTGCCAGTTCGCCACCGTTTCATTGATCAGAATGTAGGGCACCGACAGCGCCAGGAGCACGGCGCCGCCGAGTTCGGCCGCGCCCCGCGCGCCGGACGGCCGCGGCATCACCAGCGTATGCAATAGCAACGGCACAGCGGTGGCAACGAGCGGCGCGAACGGAAAATCCCGATAGCGCGGATCGAACACCAGCCCGAGCGCAACGATCAGCGACAGCAGCATGGCCGCAATGGCAATGCCGCCGATCGCAACAGCCAGCCGCTCGCGCTCTCTTTCCCCGGTCGGGCCCAGCAGCCGCGAAAAGCGCGGCAGCGGTGTGCCGCGCATCATCGCCATGCTGAACGCGATCGGAGCAACGACCGCCACTCCCGCAAAAACCAGCGAGCGTAGCCAGCCGCTTACGTACAAACTCTCAAGCGGCACATTAGCGATGGTCCAGCCAATCAACAGACCGCCAGCGACGGCATTGCCCATCACCGCCAGCCATAGCGGCAACGGCACGTCGTCGGAACGCCGCCAGGTCCAGGCCGCGCCAAATATAACGATCGCGAAAGCGATGCCGCCCGCCGCCTGCCATGGCCAATGCGGATGATCGGAAACCGCCAAACCCCACTCGAATTTTTGCGCGCGATCGGCGTCGCGGAAGAAGCCCCAATGCCCGCCGACGGTGCCTTCGAGGGCGCGCTTCCACGGCTGGTCGAAGGCTTCGATGACGTTGACGTGGACCTTGTCGCGTTTGGCCAATTCCAGCACGTCCTGGATGACACGGGCCTGGTTGGCGGGCGACGGCAGCGCACCCTCGCGCATGCGGCCGGCGCTCGGCCAGCCGACCTCGCCGATGATAACTTCCTTGCCGGCAAAAGCCTCCGCCATCTGACGGCGGATCAGATCGACATGGGCGCCGGCGTCGCCCGTCGCGATCGGGAAATCCTCCCAATAAGGCAGGATATGGATGGTGATGAAGTCGACCGCGGCGGCGACATCCCGGCTGCGCAGCCAGAATTCCCAGACGTCGGCGTAGGTCACGGGGACCTTTACCCGCGCCTTGACCGCCCGGATCATGGCGGCGAGGTCGGGCGCCGACAGATCGCCACGGAAG
>CAITEM010000403.1 GCA_903891395.1 uncultured Hyphomicrobiales bacterium
TCTTCCGATCTGGGACGCCGGCCTGGGAAATCGTGATCGAGGATTGTCTCGTCGGCGAGGAAGCCTCGTTCTTCGCCTTGTGCGACGGCGACAGCGCGATCGCCTTAGCCTCGGCGCAGGACCACAAGCGCGTCGGCGACGGCGACAAGGGACCCAACACCGGCGGCATGGGCGCCTACTCACCGGCGCCGATCATGACGCCTGAAATGAATCAGCGCGTGATGGACGAGATCATTCACCCGACGGTGCGCGCGATGAAGGCGATGGGCGCGCCGTTCAAGGGAGTGCTGTTCGCAGGGTTAATGATCACCAAAGATGGTCCGCAGCTCATCGAATACAATGTGCGCTTTGGCGATCCCGAGACCCAAGTGCTGATGCTGCGCCTGATGTCCGACATCGTGCCGGCGTTGGTGGCGTCGTGCGACGGCCAACTGAAGAACTTCGATTTGCGTTGGTATCCGGATGCAGCATTAACAGTGGTTATGGCGGCGAAGGGTTATCCGGGACATTACAAAAAAGACACGTTGATCGAAGGCCTCGACGACGCCGCGCAAACCGACGGCGTCGAAATCTTTCACGCCGGCACCAAGCTGGTGAACAATCGCATTGTTTCGAACGGCGGACGTGTTCTGAATGTCTGCGCGCGTGCCAAAACGGTGCATGAAGCGCAGCAGCGCGCTTACGCGGCCATCGATAAAATCAAATGGCCCGAAGGTTTTTGCCGCCGCGATATCGGCTGGCAAGCAATTGCGCGCGAGAAATAAATTAGCCGTAAAACATTAATTACAGTTCGGACATGCCAACATCGCGAAATATTCCGCGCGGTTAGACTAATTGCCAAACCAAATTGCACATGAGTCCCATGCGTTGTCGCCAATGGTGCAACGCCAAATAGAAACTATTTGTGTCGGGAGGGCGATGACGAAGGAGATTCGACTATGAAGAAATTTGTTATTGGTGCGTCGTTGATTTTGGCCATGGCGGCAACGCCGGCCCTCGCCAAGACCCACACGCATGTCACTGCCGATCAGGCCTATGCTGCGAGCAACGAGCCGGTGACCGCCGACGAAAGCGGACTGACCGCCAAGGGTCCGGAAGTGATTTCGTTCGACCGGTATCGTGGCTGGGATCCGGATCCGAACATCCGCTTCCAGTTGCTGCGCGATCCCAACCTCGCGCCGTAAACTCACCTCAAGTTAGTGATGCGAGCCAAGGCCCGGCGGCAACGCCGGGCCTTGATCGTTTTACCGTTTTGCATTCGATGCGTGAGCAGGGATAGTGTGCGGGCCGCTGCGCTGGTAGAGCTTTGCCAGCGCACAATAAGAAACTTGGAGGCCCGTTCATGCATCCCGTGCTTCGACTTTACGAAGACGTCCTGTCCAGCGCCGAGAACGTCGAGTTCCGTCTGGCGCCGCGGCCGCGCTTTATTTACGTTCTGCACGGCACCGCCACGATCGACGGCAAGACACTGAACGAGGGCGAGGCCTGGCAGGGCGACGGCGCCATTGCAGTCAAGCCGGGCGCGGCCGGTGTGACCTGCTGGCGCTGGGAATTGGCGCGCGGCGACCGCGGCAGCGCCGTGGCCTGCGCCCCGGGCATGGTCACCCGCGAAAAACTGTCCGCGTATCTGGAAACTGCGCCGAAGGGCGACTGGCTGATGCGCGGCGACAGCGTGGGCTTCCCGCCCGGCGGCTGCGCCTATACGCATACCCATCAAGGCCCCGGCATTCGCTGCCTGGTCGAAGGCGGCATCCGCATCGACACCCATGGCCGCTCGACGTCCTATGGACCGGGCGGCGCCTGGTATGAATCCGGACCGGACGCGGTGTTCGCGCAAGCCGCAGCCGACAAGCCGAGCCGTTTTATCCGCGTCATGATCCTGCCGCGGGAACTGACCGGCAAGAGTTCGATCGCTTACGTCAACGAAGCAGACAAGGCGAAGCCGAAGACCCAGCAATACAAGATCTTCGCCGACGCGCCGGTGGCGTTCGACGGCAAGAAGTGAGCTTGTCATGATCTTGGTTGAGCGGCCGTAGCCTATGATCGCCGACGCCGGTCTCGCGCTCGTCAAGCTCGTGCTCGGCCTCGGCGTGTTTGTGGCGCTCGGCTATCTCGGCAAGTTTTACGACAAGCGGCTTGCCGGCGTGCTGCTGACGTTTCCGACGCTCAACAGCATCGGCATTATTACGGGCGATAACCCGTTGGCGGTGGCCGATGCGATCTACGCCGTCGTCGTGCTGAACGGCCTCATCCTCTTTTTCACGATCGGGTTCTGCGAACGCCTGACGCCGATGCCGGGTGCGTCCGACAACGCCAAGCTCATCGTCCGCGTCGCGGTATGGACGGCGATCTGGGCCATCTGCGCGCCGCTCATTACTGCTTTTCGCAACGACCTGCCCGGCGTTGCCGGCATCCTCGCGCTTCAGATTGTCCTCGCCATCGTCGCCGTTGTTACCGTCTGGGCTCCGCCCCAGGAGGCCGCAAATGCGGACGCGCCACGCCTACGCCCATCCGGGCATTTGCGGGCCCTCGTCGAATTGTGGGGTAACCCAAACGGCATCGTTCGCATGGGTCTTTTCGTGGCGTGTTGCGGGCTCCTATTTCTGGCGGCGCACTTCTACACCTCGAAATGGGTCGGGATGTTCAGCGCCGTGCCCTTGCCCGGCCTGTTCGCCATTGCCACGCTGTCCGTGATGAACGCCCAGGAAGACTTCAAACTGATGCGTGACACCGTGCTGATCGGCGCGCTCAGCGTCAACCTATTCAACTGGCTGTTCGCGCATCTCTTCGTTCATCTGCCGTTCGACGGCATGGCGCACAGCGTTGCGGGAATTGTCATCCTGGTCGGCATGATGGCCATCGACGCCGTGCTGCTGTTCTGGCTTGTGCCACGGATTTCGGCTTATCTCGACCGCGTCCGGACATAAGATACGTTCATGACCAGCATCGACCGCCAGCAGGCCTTCTCAGGCACCAAGGACGCCGCCGGCGCGCTGCGCATCGACGAGGCGCGGCTTGAGGCCTATCTGACGAAAGAGGTCGAAGGCTTTGCCGGACCCCTGACCGCGAAACAGTTCAAGGGCGGCCAATCGAACCCGACCTATCTCGTGGAGACGCCGGCACGCAACTATGTGCTGCGCCGCAAGCCGCCCGGCAAGCTGTTGCCGTCGGCGCATGCCGTGGACCGGGAATTCCGCGTCATCAGCGCGCTGCATTCACAGGATTTTCCAGTGGCCGAGCCGCTGGCCTATTGCGCCGACGAGAGTGTCGCCGGCACGCCATTCTACGTCATGAGTTTCGCCGACGGCCGCGTGTTCTGGGAGCCGCAGATGCCGGGATCGAACAAAGCCGAGCGGGCGGCGGTCTATGACGCCATGAACGCCACCATCGCGCGGCTGCATGCGTTCGACCCGGCCGCGATCGGCGTGGCCGATTTCGGGCGCGGCGAAAATTATGTCGCGCGCCAGGTCGACCGCTGGTCGAAACAATACCGGGCGTCGGAAACCGACACGATCGACGCCATGGAACGGTTGATCGAATGGCTGCCGGCGCATATTCCGCCCGGCGAGCAGACGGCCCTGATCCACGGCGATTTTCGCATCGACAATCTGATCTTCCACCCCACTGAACCCCGGGTGCTGGCCGTGCTGGACTGGGAACTGTCGACGCTCGGCGACCCGCTGGCGGATTTCACCTATCACCTGATGGCATGGCACATGCCGCCGACCGAAAGTGCCGCGGGCACCGCGACGCTCGCCGGCCACGACCTTGTGGCGCTGGGCATTCCCCCGATGGCGGATTACGTCGCGGCTTACGTCGCACGCACCGGGCTCGATCCGCGGCCGCATCTCCCGGCGTACCTCGCCTATAATTTCTTCCGCATCGCCGCCATCCTGCAAGGCATCATCGGCCGCGTGCGCGACGGCACCGCAACGTCTGACTTCGCGCCCGCCAAAGCCGACATGATCCGCCCGCTTGCGGACAAAGCCTGGGAATTCGCGCGCGCGGCCGGCTGACGTTGAAATTCAGGGTCAACGAAACCTTACTTCATCGCATGGCCTTTGCCGATATCGCGCAGAGCTTCGGTGAGACCTGCCCGCTACTGTGTTCGTGATTGAAAAGGAATTTTCTTCATGAGCATCGCCAGTATCGGCATCCAAACCATCACGCCGCAGACCGAGACGTCAAAGGATACGACGACGGTGAAACAGTCCAACCAGCGCGAAGCCGACGCCGCGCCGACCGAAACCAAGCGGGCCGCGCCACCGCCGCCAGGCATGGGCAAGTTCGTCGACAAGCACGTTTAGCTTTTTATCCGGCGCATGATGTCGTACGAATACTGTTTCCGCTTTTCGGGATCATGCGCTAGCGCCGCGCGGCAAAAAACTCACGCAACAACGTCGCGCTCTCGCTCTCGCTGATTCCGCTATAGACCTCGGGCCGGTGGTGGCAGGTGGCTTGCGCGAAGAAGCGCCCGCCATTCTCCACCGCGCCGCCCTTCGGATCGGCTGCCCCGAAATACAGCCGGCGGATGCGGGCAAACGACATCGCTGCCGCGCACATCGCGCAAGGCTCCAGCGTCACATAGACATCGCAACCGGTCAGCCGTTCCGAGCCGAGCGCCGAGGCCGCCGCGCGGATCGCCAGCATCTCGGCATGTGCGGTCGGGTCCTTGTCGGCCAGGGTGCGGTTGCCGGTCCGCGCGATCACCTCGCCGTCGCGCACGCCCACGCAGCCGACCGGCACCTCGCCGCGGGCGGCGGCGGCACGGGCCTCATCGAGGGCTATTTCCATGAAATTCGGTGCGGGCATCGGGCTCTCCGCCCGTATCCACACGCGCCGGGACACGAGGCATCAGGTCTGCTATCAGGCGGCCATCATGCCCGACAAGACCAAAAGCGAAATCCCCGGCGAACGCATCGCCAAAGTCATGGCGCGCGCCGGCGTGGCGTCGCGCCGCGCCGTCGAAACCATGATCGCGGAAGGCCGCGTGGCGGTGAACGGCGCGGTGATTACCTCCCCGGCCCTCAACGTCACCAGCGCCGACCGCATCGTGGTGGACGGCACACCGATGCCGCGCCGCGAGCGCACCCGGATGTTCCTCTACAACAAACCGCGCGGCCTGGTGACCACCCATTCCGACCCCGAAGGCCGCCCGACTATCTTCACCGCGCTGCCGAAGACCCTGCCCCGTCTGATCAGCATCGGCCGGCTCGACATTAATACCGAGGGCTTGCTGCTGCTGACAAATGACGGCGGGCTGGCGCGGGTGCTCGAACTGCCCGCCACCGCCTGGCTGCGCAAATACCGCGTGCGCGCCAATGGCAGCGTCACCCAGGAGGCGCTCGACAACCTGCGCAACGGCATCACCGTCGACGGCGTGCGCTACGGCCCGATCGAGGCCAAACTCGAGCGCGAGAAAGGCGCCAATTGCTGGCTGACCTTTGCCATCCGCGAGGGCAAGAACCGCGAAGTGCGCAAGGTGATGGAGACGCTGGGCCTCACGGTGAACCGGCTGATCCGTGTCTCGTTCGGGCCGTTCAATCTCGGCGAACTGCCGGAATGGGGCGTCAAGGAAATCGACTCCAAGGCGCTGCGCACCGAGCTCGGCGAGAAAATCGTCGCCGAGGCCGCCGCCGATTTCGACGGCCCGATGATCGATCACGCCGAGAAATTCATGCCGATACGGCCGAGCGCCAAGACGCGCGAAGATACACGCCCGCGCAACGGCCGCAGGCCCGAGCCGGTGGTCAAGAAATGGCAGCCCAATCCGAAGATCGATTTTGAGCCCGCGCCTCCGCCGCCCCGCAACGACCGTGGCGCGCGCCACGACCGCGGCGACCGCAAGACCCGGGCGCCACAGGCCGAAGCCGCGCCGGATAAACGCGGCGGCGACAGAAAAGAATCCAGCAGCGCGCGCAGTTTCAAGAAGCGCTTCCAGAAGCGCCGCGACCGCTCCGGCGGCCCGCGGCCGTCGAGACCCAAATAATGAGAGTCGTGGGCGGACGCCTGCGTTCGCGGCCTATTGCCGGGCCGAAGGGTGAAGGTTTACGTCCGACGTCCGACCGGCTGCGCGAGGCTTTGTTCAACATCCTGCAACACGCCTACGGCGATCCGGTGAGCGGCGCGCGCGTGCTCGACCTATTTGCCGGCACCGGCGCGCTCGGCATCGAGGCGATCTCGCGCGGCGCGGCCTACGCGCTGTTCGTCGATGACGGCGTCGAAGCGCGCGCGCTGTTGCGCAACAACACCGAAGCCCTCGGTCTCGGCGGCACCACGCGCATCTTCCGGCGCGACGCCACCCAACTCGGCCCCGCGCATCCGATGGAGTCGTTCTCGCTCGTCTTTCTCGACCCGCCCTATCGCAAGGGCCTCGCCGAACTGGCGCTCACCGCCGCACGCGAGGGCACCTGGCTCAAGACGGACGCACTGATTGTCGTCGAGGAAGCCGCGGATGCCGCGTTCAAGGCGCCCGCGGGTTTCGAGGAACTGGAGCGGCGCGAATACGACGACACGGAATTGGTATTCTTGCGCAACGCCTAGCGCCGCCCGAACAACCGTTCGATGTCGGTCAGCTTCAATTCGACGTAGGTCGGGCGACCGTGATTGCACTGGCCGGAATTGGGCGTCTCTTCCATCTCGCGCAGCAGCGCGTTCATTTCTTCGGGCTTGAGCCGCCGCCCGGCCCGCACCGAACCGTGGCACGCCATGGTCGCCGAGACGTGCAGCAGGCGGCGCTCCAGCGGCAGCGAGTCGTCCCACTCCGCCATGTGCTCGCCAAGGTCGCGCAGCAGGCCGCGCACGTCGACGTCGCCCAGCATCGACGGCGTTTCCCGCACGGCCACCGCGCCCGGACCGAAAGCTTCGACGGCGAGGCCGAAACGCGCCAGTTCATCGGCGCGCGCCACCAGCCGCGCCGCATCCGCCTCGTCGAGTTCGACGATTTCCGGAATCAGCAGGATCTGCCGCGCCACGCCGGATTTTTCGACCGCCGCCTTCATGCGCTCGTAGACGATGCGCTCATGCGCGGCGTGCTGGTCGACGATGACCAGGCCGTCGCGCGTCTGCGACACGATGTAGGTCTCGTGCACCTGCGCTCGCGCCGCGCCCAGCGGCTGTTCGATCTGCTCCGCCGCCGGTTCGAAACTCTCGATACGCGCGTCCGCCGACGGCGCGCCGACGTCGAAGCCGGCCTGATACGCTTCCTGTGCCACTTCGGCAAAGCCCAAGGCTGCACCGCCGCGCGGCGCCATCGGGATCGGCCGCGCCGGCGAGTTGCGCCAGTCATAGGCCCCGCGGCGCGCCATCGTCACCGGGCGGAACGCAGCGATGGCACCGCCGCCGGTCGAGGCCGCGCGCTGGCCCTCGCGCGCCAGGGCCTCTTTCAGCGCGCGCACGATCAGCCCGCGCACCAGCGCGCCGTCGCGGAAGCGCACTTCCGTTTTGGCGGGATGCACGTTGACGTCGACCTCACGCGATTCGAGCGTGACGAACAAAGCCAGCAGCGGATGGCGGTCGCGCGGCAGATAGTCGGCATAGGCCGCGCGCACCGCGCCGATCAACACCTTGTCGCGCACCGGGCGGCCGTTGACGAACAGATATTGCCCGAGCGTGTTGGCCCGCGACAGCGTCGGCAGTCCGGCAAAACCCTGCAGACGCACGCCCTCGCGTTCGGCGTCGATTGAAATGGCATTGGTGCCGAAATCGGCGCCGAGCACGTCACCGAGCCGCGACAGTTCGTCGGTCGCGGCGCCCCAGGTCAGCGGCGCGCGCTCCTCGCCGGCCAGCGTAAAGGCCACGTCCGGACGGCTCATCGCCAGCCGCCGCACAACCTCGCGCACCGCCTCGGCCTCGCTGCGGTCGGTCTTCAAGAATTTCAGCCGCGCCGGCGTGGCGTAAAACAGGTCGCGCACCTCGACCGTGGTGCCGTGGCCGAGCGCCGCCGGCTTCGCGTCCGACTTTTTCCCGGCATCGACTTCGAGCGTCCAGGCGTGCGGCTCGTCTTTATGACGGGTGGTCAGGATGAGGCGCGCCACGGCGCCGATCGACGGCAGCGCCTCACCGCGAAAACCGAGCGTGTGGATCGCCAGCAGGTCGTCGCCCGAAAGTTTCGAGGTGGCGTGCCGGTCGACCGCGAGTTCGAGATCGGCGCGCGGCATGCCGACGCCGTCGTCGGTGACGCGGATCAGGCGGCGGCCACCGCCATCGGTGAGCACGTCGATGCGGCGGGCACCGGCGTCGAGCGCGTTCTCGACCAGTTCCTTGACCACGCTCGCGGGCCGCTCCACCACCTCGCCGGCGGCGATACGGTTGACCATGGCTTCGGATAACTGGCGGACGGGCATGAAGGCGGCCTGATTCGAGATTGAGCCGCAATGTAGGGGTGCAACCGCGCCACCGCGAGGCATAGCGCCGAATTCCCCCCGCTATTCCAGGCTTAATCGAGGTTTGGCTTGCCGCCGCGCAGGCTTTTGATCTGGCCGCGGTGTTTTTTGCCCTCCACCCGCTTGCGCTTCTGGGCCTTGGGAACCTTGGTGGCGCGGCGCGGCACCGGCCGCACGGCCGCCTGCCGGAGCAGGTCGAACAGGCGTTCGCGGGCGTCGGCGCGGTTGCGCGTCTGGTCTCGGTACGACTGTGCGACAATGACGATGACGCCGTCCTTGGTCAGCCGGCTGCCGGCGAGCTTCATCAGCCGCACCGCGACGTCATTGGGCAAAGCCGGCGAGCGCCGTACGTCGAAGCGCAACTGCACCGCCGACGACACCTTGTTGACGTTCTGCCCGCCCGGGCCGGACGAGCGCACGAAGCTTTCCTCAAGCTCGGAATCGTCGATCGAAATGGTGTCGGTGACGCGGTGCATGATTCGCATCATGCGTCATTCCACGGCGGCGGTCAGCAGCCCTCGATAAACACCAGGGTCCGCTCCAAGGCGCCAAGGTGGCGCACTTTCAGCGCCTCGGCGTATTCCGGCGAGGCGTACCACTGACGCGCCCGCGTCATCGATGGGAATTCGACGATGATGTATTGCCGGTCGTGATCGCGGTCGCCTTCGACCAGTTCGAGCGCGCCGGCGCGCACCAGATACTTGCCGTCATATTTCGCGATGCTGCCGGCGGCGAGCGCGCGATAGCGCCCGATCAGGTCTTCGTCCAACACTTTCACTTCGGAAATCACATAAGCGGGCATGGCGTCACGCGCCGCCGGTGAGATATTTCTTCGCCAGCACCTTGCCCTCTTCGACCGTGGGTTGATCGAAAGCGTCGAGGCCCATCAGATGCGCGGCAATGATGGTCTCCAGCATGAAATGCATCAGCAGTTCGCCCATGCTGGCTTCGTCGATGCGCGGCATATGGATCGTACGCACCGGGCAGCCGTTCTTGGCCAGCGTCTCGGCGGTGGCGCGGGCTTCCGCATCCACCAGATCACCAAGCGTCTTGCCGCCGAACGCCGGCTCACCAGCCAACTTGGACAGTTCGGCGTCCATGCGCGGACCAAGACCTTTGGCATCGGTGCTGACAACCGTGAACAATTTGTCGCGCGGGCCGCCGAGGTAAAGCTGCACCTGGCTGTGTTGATCGACCGGGCCGAGCGCCGCGACCGGCGTGGTGCCCTTGCCGTTTTTGCCGAGGCTTTCAGCCCAGAGCTGTACGTACCAGCGTGTGAAGCGCTCCAGCCGGTCGGCATAGGCCATCACCACGCTGATGCTCTTGCCCTTGGTCTCGGCCAGAGCGACCGACAGCGCCGCGCCGAGCGCCGCCGGCACTTCGGCCGCAGTATTCTTCGCCAGCACGGGGGCCAAAGCTTCGTGCGCGCCGGAGCGGATCGCGACAATGTCGAGGCCGAGCATCGCGGCCGGCAGCAGACCCACGTTGGTCAGGGCCGAGAAACGGCCGCCGACGCCGGTGTCGTGTTCCAGACACGGAATGTGATGCGCGGTGAGCAGATCGCGCAGGCCATTGCGCTTGCCGGCTTTGGCCGGCTCGGTGAGTCCGAGGAAAATATCGGGGATGCGCGGCCCGAGGTTCTGCGCCTTCAGCACCGACAGCGCCGCGATGGTCTGCATCAACGTTTCGGCGGTGCCGCCGGACTTCGAGATCGCCACGAAACGCGTCGTGCCGTGCGGCAGCCGCTCCAACAGCACCGCGTAAGTCTGCGGATCGATATTGTCCATGAAATGCAGCCGCGGCGGCTCGCGCAACGCACCGACTCCCGGCACGCCATGCCAAGCCAATTGCGACAGCGTCTGGCCGCCGAGGCTGGAGCCTCCAGTCCCGAGCAGCACGATATCGGTGGCGCGATCGGCCAGACGCCGCGCGACGTCGATGATCGGACGCAGATCGTCGTGCTTGCCGGCTAACCGCAGCAACGGCAACGCGCCATCGGCGTTGCGCGCGCGCAACCAGTCGAGCGCGCCTTCCGCGCGCGACAGCGCCGCTTTCAGCGCATCGGCCGAGACACCGTGCTGGCCTACATTTTTCTCGAGTGCATTGTCGATTGATTGAACGAGGCTCATAAATACTCTCTGTCTGCCGTCATGCCCGGCCTTGAGCCTGGCATCCACGCCTTGCCCAATTCTATCCAAGACGTGGATGGCCAGGACAGCCCGGCCATGACAATCTGAAAATATCTACTCGGTTCCGACCGAGACCAGACCTTTGGGCCGGCCGGCGACCGTGACCAGCATGCCGCCGCTGTAGAGCCGCTTGGCGACGCGCTTGGCGTCTTCGATGGTGACGGCGTCGATCATGGAGCCGCGGCGCGTCACGTAATCGACGCCGAGATTGTCGAGCTGGATCTGCGTAAGCTGGGCCGCGATCTTGGCCGAGGTATCGAGCGACAGCGCGTAAGAGCCTTTGAGGAAAGACTTCGCCGCGGCAAGCTCCTCCGCGGTCGGCCCCTCTTCCGCCATGCGCTTGGTCTCGGCCTCGATAATGGCCAGCGCGTCGCTGGTGCGGTCGGCCTGGGTCGCGGTGCCGCCGATGATCACGGCAGCACGCTTGAACCAGACCAGACTGTCGGACACGCCGTACGCCAACCCGCGCTTCTCGCGCACTTCGCGATACAGCCGCGACGAGAAGCTGCCGCCGCCGAGAATATGATTGACGATGTAACCCGCCATGAAGTCGGGGTCGTTGCGGGCAAGACCCTGCCCGCCGAAATTCACCACCGCCTGCGGCACGTCGAGATTGATGACGATGCGGCGTCCAGCGCCGCGCGGTTTGACGTCGGCAACCGGCTTGAGGTCGTTCTTGGCCGGCAGCGCGCCGAAGGCGCGGTCGATCAGTTCGCCGGCGGTCTTGGCATCGACGTCGCCGACGATCGAGATCGTCAGTTCATTGCGGGCAAAGACGCGGCGTACGTAATCACGCAAGTCTTCCACGGCGATGCGCGGCATGGTCGCGACCGTGCCCTTGCTTTCGCGGCCGTACGGATGGCCGGGGAAGGCCGCCGCCCACCACTCATTGCTGGCGATGGTGTTGGGATTGGTAGTGTCTCGCAGCAATGCCGACAATTCCTGGCCGCGCACGCGTTCGACCGCGTCGGCTTCGAAACGCGGCGCCGTCAGTGCCAGGCGCAGCAGATCGAAGGCCTCGTCGCGATGCTCGTTGAGCGCACGCAACGAACCGTGGAACTCGTCGCGCCCAACCTGGAAGCCGAGTTCGATCGCGTGGTTTTCCATGCGCTCGTGAAAGGTCTTGCTGTCGAGATCGCCGGCGCCCTCGTCCAGCAGATCGGCCGCCAGATTGGCGGTGCCCGACTTGTCGGCGGGGTCCTGGGTGGACCCGCCGTTGAAGGCGTAACTGAGGGTGATCAGCGGAACGGTCTGCTCGCGCACCAGCCAGGCTGGGATACCCATGGGGCTGACGATCTTCTCGATGGTCATCGCCGAAGCGGGGCCGGCAACGACGCAGGCGAGCCCGGCA